>JADZAX010000104.1 GCA_020852405.1 Verrucomicrobiales bacterium | reverse complement strand
GCCGGGGAGCCGGAGGGTGTACTGGTTCCAGATGTGCTGATTGTGCCCGTAAGCGACCGGGAGAATCATCCGCAGCTCCCGTTCCGCAGCCCAGGCATTCTGGCGGGCGCGGCACCGGCAATGCGCGGGATCGGCCACGGCAACGCCGGGCAAGGCGCCCAGGTGTTCCGTGTAGAACGCGGCGTTGGCCTGACGGCGCCCGGTGTAGTCACGGTAATGGGGCAACTTGACCATCAGCATGGCCGCCTGGAGGGGATCGAGCCGGAAATTTCCGCCCACCCAATGGTGGTACTATTTGGGCTGGGAGCCGTGGTTGCGCAGGATGCGGGCCCGCTCGGCGAGCGCGTCATCCTGGCAGACGAGGGCGCCGGCATCGCCGAATCCACCGAGGTTCTTGCTCGGGAAAAAGCTGTAGGTGCCGAAGTCGCCGAGCGAGCCGCAGGGGCGGTCGCGGTAGCTGGCCCCGAGGGATTGGGCCGCGTCCTCGATGACCCGGAGACCGTGTTCCCCGGCGAGGGCGAGGATCGGGTTCATGTCGGCGGACTGGCCGAAGAGGTGGACCGGAATGATGGCCTTGGTCCGGGAGGTGAGTTTGGCCCGGGCGTCCTCGACATCGAGATTGAAGCAGACCGGACAGGCATCGACAAAGACCGGGGTCGCCCCGGTGCGGGAGACGCAGCCGGCGGTGGCGAAGAAGGTGAACGTCGGCACGAGGACCTCATCGCCCAGACCGATGTCGAGGGCCATCAGGGCGAGGAGGATGGCGTCGGTCCCGGAGGAGACGCCGAGGCAATGCCGCGAGCCGGTCAGTTCCGCCAGCGCGGTCTCGAGGGCGGTGACTTCCTGCCCCATGATGAACTGCCCGCTGCGGAAAACCCGGAGGAAGGCCTCGGTGAATTCGGCTTCCAGCGGGTGATTCTGGGCGTTGACGTCAAGGAGCGGGACGGGCATGGGAAACGTTGCAAAGGGAACCGCGCCGGGTGCCAGGCCCGGCCAGGAGGGGGGGGCGCCTCAGTCCGGGCGGGCATCTTCGCGCTCTTTGAGCACCATTTCCAGATATCCCCGGTAGTCAGGATTCCGGCAGTCGGCGATGACCTTGCGGAACTGGGCGGCATCGATGAAGCCCTGGTTGAAGGCGATTTCCTCGATACAGGCGACCTTGTAACTCTGCTGGTTCTCGATCGTGGCGATGTAGTTGCTGGCTTCGAGCAGGCTCTGGGGGGTGCCGCTGTCGAGCCAGGCGATACCGCGGCCGAGCGGTTCGACATTGAGCTCCCCCTGCTGGAGGTAGACGTTGTTGAGGTCGGTGATTTCCAGCTCGCCCCGGGCGGAAGGCGCGAGGGCTTTGGCGAGGTCGACCACTTTGTCATCGTAGACGTAGAGGCCGGGAACGGCGAAGTGGCTCTTGGGGACCTTCGGTTTTTCCTCCAGGCTGAGGACCCGTCCGGAGCGGTCAAATTCGACGACCCCGAAACGCTCGGGATCCCGCACCGGATACCCAAAGACGCAGGCCCCGGTGGGGCGCTGGAGGGCGCGGCGGAAAAAGTCGAGTTTTCCGTAGAAGATATTGTCCCCCAGGATGAGGACGCTGGGATCGCCGTTGATGAACTTCTCCCCGACGAGGAAGGCCTGGGCAATGCCTTTGGGCTCGGGCTGCACGGCATACTGCAGATTGAGGCCGAGACTGGAGCCGTCGCCGAGGATCTGTTCGAAGGCGGGGGTGTCTTTGGGCGTGGAGATGATCAGAATGTCCCGGATCCCGCCCAGCATGAGGGTGGACAGCGGGTAATAGATCATCGGCTTGTCATAAACCGGCAGGAGCTGTTTGCAGGCGACGAGTGTCAGCGGGTAGAGCCGGGTGCCGGCGCCGCCGGCGAGGATGATGCCTTTGCGTTTCATGCCAGAGAATGAGGGGGGCGGATGCGGAAGTGCGGGTGAGGGGCGAGGAGGGGATTCGATGCGATGGACGCCGGCAGAGGGTCAGAGCTGGCCGAGGCGCTGGCCCTGGTAGGTGCCTTCCGCGATGCCGCGGATCCAGGCGTCGTTGTCAAAATACCAGTCGACGGTGCGTTTCAAGCCGGTGGTGAAGCTTTCGCGGGGAGCCCATCCGAGTTCCTCGCCGATCTTGCTGCAATTGATGGCGTAACGGTGGTCGTGGCCGGGCCGGTCAGTGACGTAGCGGATCATGTCCCCGGGAGTGCGGCGCTCCGTTTCCGGGAGGCGGTCCATGACGAGGGTGATGATTTCGCGGACGACCTCGATGTTCTGCATTTCACACATGCCCCCGACATTGTAGACCTCGCCGAGGCGGCCTTTGACGAGCGCGAGGGCGAGGGCGCGGCAGTGGTCCTCGACGTAGAGCCAGTCGCGGACGTTGGTGCCGTCCCCGTAGACGGGCAGGGCCTCGCCTTTGCGGGCCTTGGAGATCATGAGGGGAATCAGCTTCTCGGGGAACTGGAACGGTCCGTAGTTGTTGGAACAGTTCGTCGTGATGACCGGGAGATGGAAGGTGTGGAAGTAGGAGCGCACGAGGTGGTCGCTCCCCGCCTTGGACGCGCTGTAGGGGCTGTTCGGCGCGTAGGGGGTGGTCTCGCTGAAGGCCGGATCTTCCGCCGTGAGCGAGCCGTAAACCTCGTCGGTCGAGACGTGGAGGAAGCGGAACCCTTTCTCCCGGCCGGCGGCCTGGCGTTTTTTGTAGTGCTCCCGGGCGGCGTGGAGCATCTGGAAGGTCCCGACGAAATTGGTCATCACGAACTGCTCGGGCGACTCGATGGACCGGTCCACGTGGGACTCGGCGGCGAGGTGCATCACCGCGTCGAAGTCGTGCTCGGCATAGAGACGGGCGAGCAGGGCGGCATCGCAGATGTCCCCCTGGACAAAGACATGCCGGGGATCCCCGGCGACCGTCGCGAGATTCTGGGGGTTCCCGGCGTAGGTCAGTTTGTCGAGGTTGACCACCCGCTCGATAGAGATGCCGAGATCGGAGGCCGCGGGGCCGAGCAGATAGTGGACAAGGTTGGAGCCGATGAAACCGGCGCCACCGGTGACGAGACTGCGCATGGGAAGGAGGTGGAAGTAGATGGTGACTTAGCCGGCGAGTCGGGGACAGCCCCGGCGAGACGGACTCAAAGGGCGGGGATTCTAGCGCGGGAACCCGGACTGCTCAACGGAAAAGAAACCGGAGCGATCTGCTCCCCGGGCGGGGGGCTCAGGTAGAGCGACTGGCGAGCACGGTTTCATAGAGAGCCAGCGTTTCCCGGGCAATTTCCGACCAGGAGAAATGGTCGAGGACCCGCTGCCTTCCGGCCTTGCCCATGCGGGCGCAGAGGTCGGGATCGCGAAGCAGGGTGTTGATCCCCTCCGCGAGATCGCGGGCGAAGCGGTCGGGATGGAGCGCCTCGAAGGGGCTTTCGGCATGCTGTTCGAGCGGGATGAGGAGGCCAGTCTCACCGGGCACGATGACTTCCTTCATGCCGCCCACGGCGGAGGCGACGACGGGCGTCTCGCAGGCCATGGCCTCGAGGTTGATGATCCCGAAGGGCTCATAAATGGAGGGACAACAAAAGACTGCGGCGTGGCTGTAGAGGGCGATCTTGGTGTCGTTGTCGACCATTTTCTCGATCCAGACGACCTGGCCGTGCGCGTCCCGGGCGAGATCGACGGCGGCCTTCATCTCGGCGGCGATTTCCGGCGTGTCTGGAGCACCGGCGCAGAGCACGACCTGGACTCCCGGATCGAGGTGCTGGATCGCATTGACCAGATGGATGATGCCTTTTTGGCGGGTGATCCGTCCGACGAAGAGCACGTAAGGCAGTTCGGGGTCCACCCCATGCAGGCGGAGCAACTCCTCGTTAGGGGTCGGCCGGTATTCTTCCGGGTCGATGCCATTATAGATGATGTGGACTTTTTCCTCCGGGATGTCAAAAAGCCGCAGAATATCCAGCTTGGTCTCCGTGGAGACTGCCACCACTGCATCGGCCATTTCGAGCGCGGTTTTTTCGAGCCAGAGCGTGAAATCATATCCGCCGGCGAGCTGCTCGCGCTTCCAGGGGCGGAGCGGCTCGAGCGAATGGACCGTCACCACCATGGGGATGCCGTAGGCCTGCTT
Source organism: Verrucomicrobiales bacterium (assembly GCA_020852405.1). Lineage (GTDB taxonomy): Bacteria > Verrucomicrobiota > Verrucomicrobiia > Verrucomicrobiales > DEV007 > JACKQE01. The sequence goes on along the minus strand of JADZAX010000104.1, from coordinate 7,717 downwards.
GGCGAGGATGCCGCCAAAGTGGGCATACCAGGTGTGGAGGTGGACCAGGTCCGCGTCGATCTGGCGGGTGTTGAACTCCAGGCAGCGCTGGAGGGCGCCGAAAACGGAGTGGAGATGGGCCGGGGCGGTGTAGCCGGAACGATCCCAGCCCGCGCCATGGACCGTGAGGGGACCGGATTCCTCCCACTGCTCGCCGAAGCAGCGCACCTCCACCGGACAGAGCCGGGACAGCTCCCGCGAGAGGTACTGCACGTGAATGCCGGCGCCGCCGTAGACATTCGGCGGGTATTCATTGGTCAGGAGGAGGGCTTTCATGCGGTCAAAACTCGACGGATTCTTTCCACACGGCCACATTGACCTCCCCGTCGTGGCGGCCCCGGAGGTTCTCGCAAAGGGCGGCGGACTGTTCCGGCTCGCCATGCACGAGCCACACTTTTTCCCGCGGACCGCCCATGTGCTCAAAGTAATCGACCAGTTCGCTGCGGTCGGCGTGGCCGCTGAAACTGTCAAGAATCTCGACACTGGAGCGCACGCGGTAGGAGCCGCCCAAGATGTTGACCACGGGCTGCCCTTCCCGGATCCGGGCCCCGAGGGTGTTCGCGGCGCAGAAGCCAACGAAGAGAACCGTGTTCCGCTTGTCTTCGATGTTGTTTTTCAAATGGTGGAGGATGCGTCCGGCCTCGCACATGCCGGAGGCGGAGATGATGATCGCGGGGCCATCCAGTTCATTGAGCTTCTTGGAGTCGGTGACCTTGCGCACCAGGTGGAGCTCCTCGAAACCGAAGGGATCCTTCTTGTCGAACTGGAAGCGGTAGACCTCCTCATTGAAGCACTCTGGATGAATGCGGAAGATCTCCGTCGCCCCCACCGCGAGGGGACTGTCCACGTAGACCGGCACCTTGGGGAGTTCTCCTTTCTCGCTGAGTTCATGCAGCGCGTAAATGAGCTGCTGGGTCCGCTCTACTGCAAATGAGGGGATGATGACCTTGCCCCGGCCCCGCAGGGCATTCTGCAGGATGTCGCTCAGGCGGTCATCGGCCTGGGTCTCCAGCTCGTGCTCGCGGTTGCCGTAGGTGCTTTCCATGATGAGGTAATCGACATCGGGCACCACCGCCGGATCGCGCAGGAGGTCGTTGTGACCCCGTCCCACGTCGCCGGAGAAGAGGAGCCTTTTTCGTCTGCCGGTGGAATGCTCATGCAGATCCAGTGCCACCTGGGCGGAACCGAGGATGTGGCCGGCATCATAGAAGGTCAGCTTGACCCCTTCCGCGATCACCATGCTCCGTTCGTAGCCCATGGTGACGAACTGCCGCAAGCAGAGCTCGGCGTCCTCGGGGGTGTAGAGCGGGGTGATGGGATGGTCGGTCCGGCCTTTTTTTTCTTCCTGACGGTTCAGCCATCGAGCGTCCTGGTCTTGGATCCGGGCGGAATCCGCCAGCATGATCTGGCAGAGGTCACGGGTCGCGAAGGTGGTGAAAATGTTCCCCCGGTAGCCCTGGCGGGTGAGATTGGGGAGGTTTCCAGAGTGGTCGATGTGGGCGTGGGAGAGGACCACGGCCTCAAGTTCCGAGGGTTCAAAGAGGAAATGGCTGTTCCTGAGCCTCGATTCCTCTCGGCGGCCCTGATAGAGACCGCAGTCCAGCAGGATCCGCTGGCCGTTGATTTCCAGCAAATGTTGGGATCCGGTGGTGGTTCCTGCGGCGCCGCAGAAGGTGATTTTCATGTGCGTTTCTACCGTTGGAATCTGCCCAGCACAACCAAATTTCCCAGCGAACTCTGCAGCGCACGACAACGGTTGACCCGTTCCGGACCCTGCATTAAATCAAGATTCATGAACACCCCCTTGGAAGAGTTGCTCAATTTCAGCCCCCCGCCTTGGGACTCCATCCTGGCCTCGGTCGCGGAATCTTTTGACTGCGTGACCGGAACTTTGCACCGCCTGGAGGAACCTTCCCAGACCCTGCATCTGGTTGCCCATCTGGGAATTCCGGAGGCTCTCATGCCCGTCATTGGAGTCATCCCGGTGGGGAAGGGGATCGCCGGTGCCGCCGCCGCGCAACGTGAACCGGTGGAACTCTGCAACCTGCAGAAGGACCTGGGCGGTGTCGCCAAGGAAGGGGCCCGTCTCACTAAAGTGGATGGATCGATCGCCGTGCCCTGTCTCTCGGGGGAGCGTCTCCGGGGAACCCTGGGGATTGGCAAGCCCATCCCTTACACATTCAACGCGGAAGAGAAGGCCCGGCTCACTGCGGTGGCTTCGCGCCTGGCGGAATTGCTCTAAATTTCGCGGGAAACCCGCTTTTCGCCGGCTGGATTTTATAAAAAATTCCTCCGCCTGCCTGTATAATTTTGGGTTTTATGGAAAATAATAATCCGGGATTCTGCTTTGTCGCTTGCTCTCCGGAAGGGACGCGCTAGGATGAAGGACAGCAGATTCTTCGAGAATGAGGAAATTCAACGTGAACGAAAGAAGCTTTCCTTTCGGAAGAAATTTCGAAAGCGGTCACTTCGTTGCACTTTCCGCTGATTTCCGCGCGCCTGGCGCGCCAGAGATCTGCTGTGATGGATGGAGCCCTGGAATGGTCGCCGCCCGCCCTGTGCGGAGCAGCCCTTCCGGCAAAGCCGCCAACCCCCTCAAGGTGACGCCGTTCCACGGGAGTGAACGGTCGAGTTCAAAGGGTGCGTTGGCATTGACTGATCTCCTCCAGCAAACACGGGGCTCTCAAAATGAGAGGCTTGTGGAGCCTCCGCACGGTCCCGCTCGTAGGGTCACCGTGGAGCCCCGCCTCCGCATCGCGAAACACACCAGTTCATCCGGGTCGCACTCCCGGACCCTAACACCTATCGAAAATATATGTCGCAACATTCATCCCGCGGAGGCCAACAAGGCAACCGCGACGGCAAAAGCAATAACAACAACAGGTCACGTGGCGGTCGTCGCCGCACCCGGAAGCCCACCAATGGTGAAGGCGACGGCGGAGACCGGGGCCCGCGGGACAGCCGCGCCAGCTTCCGTCCTTCCAAAGGCCGTCCGGCACCGAAGCCGACGTTCTTTGAGCGTCTCCTCTCCGTTCTGACCTTCGGTCTGCTCGGCAAAAAGGCCGCCCCGGCACCTGCTCCCCGCAAGGATCGCGGTCCCCGTGAAGACCGTGAGCCTCGCGAGGATCGTGCCCCCCGCGAAGACCGCGGCCCGCGTGAGAATCGTGAGAATCGTGAGCCCCGGGGAGATCGTCCCCAGCGCCAAGACCGTGAGCGGAGTGAGTCCGGTTCCGGCCCTCGTCGGGAACGTTTCGGCGACGAGCCAGCCCGTGCCCCGCGTGAACCCCGGCAGGTCGATGTGACCTCGCCCCGTTTGTATGTGGGTAATCTTGATTACGAAGCCACGGAAGCTGATCTCGAGGAGCTTTTCCGCGGGGTCGGTGCGGTGGTCACGGCTGAAATCGTCACCAACCAGCGCAACCAGACCTCCAAAGGGTTCGGCTTCGTGGAGATGAGTCACATTGATGAAGCCCGCCGCGCCGTGCAGATCCTTCACGACAAAGATTTCATGGGTCGCAAACTGCTGGTCACGGGGGCTAAGAGCGCCGGACCGGGAGACGACACCGAAGTGGAGCAGGAAGCAGCCGCTTCCTGATCCCCGCAACCTTTCGAGGTGCGGTCCCACGCCGTGAGGCGTCGATACGCAGGCAAGGGCGGCCGAAAGGCCGCCCTTCGCTTTGTACGACTGAGGAGAGGCTTTTCAAGAGCGGCAGCCCTGGGTCGCCCCTTTGCTCACATCTCTTCGTAGATTCGCTTGCCGACTTCAGCCACCGCCCGGCCCGACTCCGCCTCATCATGAATGACGTGGTCCGCCCCGAGGGCCTGGAGGCGGGCGACATCGGATCCGAACCGGGCGCGGGCAATCACGGTGACCTTGGGATAGCGCTCCCGGATATGATGCAGCCCGGCCGCCACCACCGGGGAATCGGTGAACGTGAAGGCCACCAGGCGTGCCCGGTCCAGTCCTGCCAATTCCCAGGTGACCTCGTCGGCGGCATCGGCAAACAGCACCGCGTGTCCCTCGGCCTTGAGTTTTTTCACGGTCTCGGCATTCAGCTCAATGATCAGGCGGGGGACCCCGAGGTCGCGCAGGGCCGCATCCAACTGCCGTCCGACCGGGCCGAATCCACACAAGACCGCGTGATCCCGCAGATCGGTGATGCGGTGCCGGGCTTCCGCGGGAATGGGGTGGGCGGCGCTGTGTTTCCGTCGATCAGACCGGTCGAGGCGCGCCCCCCAGATCGCGGCCCAGCGGATGGCGGCCGGAACCAACCCCATCGAGAGAGCGCTGCCAGCCACCAGCACCTGGTGAAAGGCACTGTTCCAGAGGTTGGCTCCCTCCGCTTTCTGGAGGAGTAGGAGCGAGAATTCGCCGGCACTGGCCAGACCCGCTGCTCCCACGAGGGCAGGGCCGGAAGAGAGGCCCACCAATTTGCCGGTCACTGTGATGACGGAGGTTTTCAACACCAGCAAGGCCAAGGCCAGGGTGATGATCTGCCACCCATACTGAAATGCCGTGTCCAGTTGGATCGTCAAGCCAATGGACACAAAGAAAAGAGTCAGAAACAGGTCTTTGAGGCGTTCGATCTCGGCGAGAATTCGGTGTTTGAAGATCGATTCACTGACTGCCAACCCGGCGACGAAGGCTCCCAAGGCCAGGCTCAGACCGAGAAGTCCCGCCAGGAAAGCCAGCCCGACCAACAGGCCCACCACCGCGAGCGTGAACAATTCCCGGCTGCGGGACATGGCCACGCCATGCAGGATCCGGGGGATTCCCCAGGTGGACAATGCCCAGGCCACCGCGACAAAGCCACCGCCTTTTAATAGGAGGTTCCCCAATGCCGCCGCCAGACTGCCGCTACCGGTCCCCGGAGTAAGCAGGATCGGCAGGATCAACAGAAAAAGAATCACAAAGAGATCCTGAAAAATGGCCACCGCGAGGGCGAAGCGAGCTCCCGGGCTGGCCGCGAGTCCCTGATCGTGGAATGATTTGATGCTCACCGCGGTGGAACTCATGGCCATGGCGACGGAGGCGACGATCACCGCCTGGAGGCCACAGCCGACCCACCAGGCGGCCATTCCTGCCAACAAAGCGCATCCGCCCATCTGGAGCCCGCCCCCGACCAAGGCCCAGCGGCGAAGGTATTTCAGATCGCGGAGGGAAAATTCGAGTCCAACGGTGAACATGAGGAGGATCACCCCAAAGTCCGCCATGGCCGTGAGCTGGTGCCCCGCGTCCTCGCCCAGCATCCCGAGGGCCGGACTGTTGGCAATGGCCACCCCGCAAAGGAAATAGCCCACGAGGAGGGATTGACGGAAGCGGACCAGCAACAGGGAGACCAGCACGACCCCGAGGAGCATGATTGCCAGCAGCGCAAACAACGGCGGCACGGAACCGTCTCCTGCCGCAAAATAAGGAATCCAAGCCATCACGGAACTTCACTGGTGGATGCATTTTGCATTTCGCTCAAATGAATCCGGCGAAAAAGAGACGGTCGGTGAGGGAATAAAAAAGCGGAACCTCCCCTCGCCGGGCAGGTTCCGCTGGATCCGAACCAAGGTTCGTCGGGCTCCGGTTACGGCTTCACCACAGCTTTCCATTTGGCGAGGGCTCCCTTGGGATCCCCGGAAACATCGCCGCGCCCGTTTTCTGTGATGGTGGAGCCATCCGGTGCCAGAATGACCAGTTTGGGAATGCCGTTGACGGAGTATTTCTCCATCAGGGCCTTGCCATCATCCGAGCGCACTCCGTCAAGGTTGAGCCATTTCATGTTTTCACTGCGGATGTACTCCTTTTTTTCCTTCTCGGAATTGTCACTGCTGACAAAGACGATCTCGAACTCTTTCTCGTTTTCATCCCGGAAGGTCACCAGGGACGGGGTGAAGGCGCGGCAGGGTGGACACCAGTGGGCTGAGAAGTAGAGGCCGACAATTTTTCCATTGAGGGCTTCGGACGTGGTCACGGTTTTCCCTTTGGAATCTTTGAGCCTGGTTGGCAGGACCCCAAGGATGCCCTTGGCATCCTCGGCGGAAACCATGCCGGAAAGGCAAATCACGGTGGTGAGAGCGAAGAGGAGTTTTTTCATGATGTGGAACAGTGGGTTGATCATTACATTTAGCACCTCCGGCTCAAATTTGGAAGGACGGAATCCCAAAAAACGTCACGAGACGACGGAAATCAGGGTTGAAATTGGCTTGGCGCAGTTCACATCCCATGGCATGCTGCGTGTCCCCCAAGACGTGCCGGAAACACTGGTACGGTGGGGGCTATTGAGCTCAAGCCAACCCCAGACACCATGAAATCCACCCTTTTCTTTGTCCCGGCCCTGTGCCTCGCCGCCCTGACTGTCGGGAGCGTCACGGCGGAGGATGCCAAGGCGAAACCTCATCCCACCGGATACACCGACACCCCCTTCCTTCCCGGAGACAAATGGCGTGTCCATGACGACACCCGTCCCCGTCCCGAAGTGATCACCCCGGGAGCCACCGCCTCCGAAGCTCCTTCCGACGCCATCGTGCTTTTCGGAGGCAAAGATCTCTCCGAATGGACCACCGAGGATGGCAAAAATCCCGCCGGTTGGACGGTCAAGGACGGGTATTTCGAAATCCCGCCGAAAGGCGAAGGCAGCGGCACCATCGCAACCAAGCGGGCTTTCGGGGATATGCAGCTCCACATCGAATGGCGCTCACCGGCCGAGGTGAAGGGCGACTCCCAAGGACGGGGCAACAGCGGCATTTTCATCATGGAGAACTATGAACTCCAGGTGCTGGATTCCTATGACAACAAGTCCTATGCCGACGGGCAGGCTTCCGCCTTGTATGGCTGGAAGCCACCGTTGGTCAATGCCTGCCGGAAACCGGGGGAATGGCAGACGTATGATGTGATTTTTGAAGCTCCCCGCTGGGATGAGCAGGGCAAACAGGTCAAAAAAGCCTACATCACGGTGATCCACAACGGAGTGGTGACCCAAAACCACATGGAATACCTCGGTGGAACCGGACACAAGAAAGTGGCCCAGTATCACCAGCACCCGGACAAGTTGCGTCTCAAATTGCAGGATCACGGGAATCCCGTGGGTTTCCGCAACATTTGGGTGCGCGAGTTGAATCTGGCCTCCCAGGACTGAGATCGGCTACTGCGATCCTCTGCCCCGTCTCCCATGGAAATCCGCCCCGGTATTCATCTCGGTTATTGTACCAACATTCACCGGGGGGAGACGTGGGCGGAGACCTTTTCCGCGTTGGATTGCCACACCATGGAGGTGCGGGAGCGGGTCACGGAGCCGGGCGAACCCTATGGGATCGGTCTCCGGCTCAGTGCCCGGGCGGCCGAAGAGTTGGCCGGAGATTCCGCTGCCCTGAGTGACTTCAGGTTTTGGCTCGATACCAATAATTGCTACCTTTACACGATCAATGGATTTCCCTACGGAACGTTCCATGGATCCCGGGTCAAGGAGCAGGTCTATCTGCCGGATTGGTCATCTCCGGATCGGCTGGCCTACACCAACCGGCTTTTTGAACTCCTCATCGGGTTGGCGCCTGAGGGGATGCCGCTGAGTGTCAGCACCTTGCCCGGTTCGTTCAAAGAGTTTATTGCCGCCGAGCCAGAACGTCGGCCGGAAATCCTGAAAAACCTCCGGGCGTGCTCGGACCACCTGGACCACCTGGGGGACCGCTT
>JADZAX010000103.1 GCA_020852405.1 Verrucomicrobiales bacterium | reverse complement strand
GCCGCCTGGTTGCTGTTCGGTTCGCGGGAGCCGATGCAGCACTGGTTCGTGGCAAAGGGGATCCCCTGTCTCGTGGTGGGATCGTGTGCCCCGGGGATTCCCCTCCCGTCGTTCGACTCCCGTTACCGCGCCGTGTGCCGCCATGCCGGTGCGATGCTGCGGCGCAAAGGTCACCGCTGCATCGCCCTGGTCCGGCCCGAAGGGGCGTATGGAGGTGAAACCGAGAGTGAAGCCGGGCTCCGCGAAGCACTGGAGGGGGGCCAGCCTCCCCTGCTGGAGGTGATCCGTCACGATGGGAGCCCGGACCACATCTGCGCGTTGCTGGACAAGGCGCTCCATTCAAAGAACCCACCCACCGCCTTCATCGTGGCCCGGGCCATGCATGTCCTCACCGTGATGATGCATCTGATGCGACGCGGCCTCCGCATTCCCCGCGACATCGCGGTGGTGTCGCGCGACGACGAATCTTTCCTCCACCATGTGGTTCCGGCCGTCACCCGGTATGCCACCAGTCCGGACCTGTTTGCCCGCCGGGTCTCCGCCGCGGTTCTGCTCCTCGCCAAAGGTTCTTCCCTTCCGGGTAGAGCGCACTTGCTGATGCCAAAACTCATCGCAGGCGGGACGGTCTGAACCCGCCCGCGTTCATGGACGTGAACGCCCCCTCACCACATCGGCCTGAATGCGGATGGCATCGTCACAGTTCCTCAGGGCAGCCTCCCACTTTGCGTCATCCCCGCCGCACTGCTTCTGGAGGCCAAGTGCCGTGGTCAGAGCCGATTGGTACTCCCCGTCGCCATCCGCATCGATCCAGACGGGGTTGGTGGACCCGATGACGCGGGGGAGAAAGGTTTTGCTGTCGGGCTGGTAAGGGCGCGGGATCTCCCAAAAGGGTGCGGTCACTCCCGGACCGGTCGCGATGACGACCAGGTTCAAGTCATGCTCCGGTCGGGGAATCTTCCAGACAACTCGGGCTTTTTCCCCTGGAGTGAAGTCATCCCGCAACGCCTCCTCTCGGAGCAGCACACCATTGCCATAGAGCGCCACGTGGTCCGCCCTCACCCAGGACGGTCCGGACACCGTGGCCTCCACCGTGAGAACCGGGCCGAGTCCCGTCGCGAGATCGCCCACCCCAAAGCGGCCATCAACTTTCACCTGGGCGAGCAAACCAAGACTCACCAGCAGCCGGCCTTCCCGGTAACTCCGCCACACTCCGGCGAGATCCAGATTTCCGGGATCGCCATCAGCCGCCGCCACATAGGTGCGGCCCTGGCCGAGAATGAACCGGTTCACATCGTGACTGTCACTCGACGCGATGGCGGCGATGCGGTGACCACGGTTGAGCAGCGCGAACCAGTCCCGGTAGAGCCGGTGAATGTCCGATTGCATGGCCGCGGAGGTGACGACCTCCATGGCGTCGATGTCCAAGGCGGCTGCCTGCCGGTGCTCTCCGGTCTTCGCATTGAACTGCAGTCCTCCCAGCGGAACGAAGCCGCTGTGGAGGTCGCGGGGGTGATTGAGCGTGATGACTTCCACTCCTGGCACCGCCCGGATCAGGGGTAACAGTTCGGACCAGGTTTCGGGGCTGGAGTCCACCACGGCGGCCCCGGCCTTGATGGGGAAGGCATTGAAGTGGCCGTGTTTCGTGGTCACCTCATTGCCAACCACCGGAGTGAAGTGCCGTGCCACTCCCGCAGCCGCGGCCTCCGGAGCGAAGTCCGTGTGGTGGTTGTGATCGGTGGCGATGGCAAGCTCGATCCCTTCCCCCGCGATGGTGAGCATGCGTTCCGCGATCAGCGCGTCGCCATGCCCGCTGTGTGTCAGGGTGTGAATGTGGCTGTCGGCCGCGATCCAGCCTTCCGTGGGCACTTCACGGCTCAACTCCATTTTAAGAGGAGCCGACGCACCACCGGTCAGGGAAACCTCGCACTGGGCAACGCTCCATTCGAATCCCCTCCCCGCTTGGATGCGGTATTTCCCCGGCGGCAGGCCCAGCGTTGCTTGCCCGGCCTTCGTATAGACCACACCCGACCTCACCGCCACCTCGCCTTCTGGTCCGGCGGAAAGCGGTTGCAGGGCGCCATCCATGGAACGGGTCACCGTGATCCGGCACGGCAGGGCCTTGCCGGAGGCCGCGTCGGTCACGGAGATCCCGAGGCTGGCCTGGCGCAGATAGTCTGAAACCGGCAGGCCCATCAAAGTAACCGGCCCGACCTCAACATCATCCAGAGCGGAAGGCGGCTCCACCGTCAGGACATTCTCCCCGTCTCTGAGGAGCCCGGGAGGCACCGCAAACAACGTCTCCATCGCGGATTCAGCGGTGACCAAGACTCCCAGTTTCCGCCCGTTGAGACTGACGGGCCAACCGAGTTTGACATCCCGCTGCCAGATCCGCAAGGTTTGCTCCGCGGCGTTCTTCCCGCCGTCAAAACGGATTTCAAAACGCCCGGCATCGACTGGCCGGTCCCGGTAAGCCTCCCACTCCCACTGCCCGACCTGTCCCAGGTGCCAGCGCTTTGCTTCCAGAACCCGGCCGGCTTCCCCGCCGGAGGTGATTCCGGACCAAATTCCAAGGCAAAAAATTAGGACCAAGCGGCGGAACTTCATGATGGGGGGGAGTGCGGGAGGAGAATCCGAGGAAGCATCACGCCAGAATATCATGAATCACTTCCCCATGCACATCGGTGAGGCGGCGTCGCACGCCGTTGTGATAGAACGTGAGATCGCGGTGGTTCATCCCCAGCAAATGGAGCAGGGTGGCATGGATGTCGTAGAACTCCTGGGGTTTGTCGACCGCCTTGAAACCGAGCTCATCCGTGGCGCCGTGGCCGATACCGGGCCGGAAGCCTCCCCCGGCCATCCAAACCGTGAAGCCATCGGGGTGGTGGTCGCGCCCCTTCCCGCCGATCCCCTGCGTCACCGGAGTGCGGCCGAATTCACTGGTCACCACCACGATGGTTTCTTCCAACAGTCCGCGGGATTTCAAGTCCTGGATCAATCCGGCGACGGGCTGGTCCAGGGAGGCCGCCTGGTTCCCGTGATTCTCGACAATGTCCTCGTGGGCATCCCAGTTCTTCCGGGGACTTCCCCCGAAAGCACCACCATGAAACAACTGCACGAAGCGCACACCCCGCTCGCAAAGGCGGCGGGCCAAAAGGCAGTTGCGGCCGAAGGCGGCGCTCTGTCGGTTCTCCAAGCCATAGAGCCGGCGGGTGGCGGCGGATTCGCCCTGCTCGATATCCACAATGCCGGGCACGCTCAGCTGCATCTTGGCAGCCAGCTCATAGGATCGGATCCGGGCCTGGAAGGCGTCGTCACCGGGATGGGCCGCGGCGAAGTCACGGTTCAGGGAGTCGAGAACGCCGGCGGCGGCACGACGGGTGCCGGCCGGAATTCTTGCGGGAGTTCGGAGATCAGCGATCGGTTCGCCTTCGGAGCGGAAGGCGACGCCTTGATGCACCGCCGACAGAAAACCGGATGACCAATTGATCGAACCTCCCGCCGGCAGCCCCCTCGCATCGGGCAACACGACGTAGGCGGGCAGGTTCTGGTTTTCGGAGCCAAGTCCGTAGGAGACCCAGGCGCCCAGACTGGGAAAGCCGTTGAACGAGAATCCGGTGTTTTCAAGGAAGGTGGCCGGCGTGTGGTTGGAGTTCCGGCTGTGCATCGAATAGACAAAGGTCAGGTCATCGACGCAGGAAGCGAGGCGGGGAAAAAGATCCGAAACCCACCGGCCTGACGCCCCATGTTGTTGAAACGAAAAAGGGCTCTTGTAAATCAGGCCCGGTTTCGCGAAAAACGGATCGTAGTCAGGGTTCTTGTATTCCTGACCGTGGTGCCGGGCCAGTTCGGGCTTGTAATCGAAGGTGTCCACCTGGCTGACCCCGCCCAAGGCGCAGATATGGATGATTCGCTTGGCCCGGGGCCTGAAGTGGACGTCTTTCTCATGGTATGGGGACGCGCCGCGGGATTCCCGACCGAGCAACCAGTTGGCGGCGACAAGGCCGAAGCCGTTGGCGGTGCGGGAGAGAAAATGGCGGCGGTCGATCATGGGACAAAGGCGAACTCGGTGGTGTTAAAAAGCACCCAACAGAGCTGATCGAGCGGTTGGGCAGCGAGTTCCGTTTCCAACCGGTGACTTTCCTCCCCAGTGGGCCTCCTGCCGAGCACCAGTTGAAAAGCCTCCTCCAGCTGTGCTCCGAAATTGCCCGGATGGGCGGCTTCGAGTCTCCCGGCGAAGCGCCGACACTGCCGGTCGACGAAGGCGTTGTTCATCATCGAAAGAGCCTGCACCGGGGTCGAAGTGATGCCGCGGACCGGGGACTTCAGACCAATGCCCGGGCAGTCGAGCGAATCGAGCAGTGAATCGCGCAGGGAAGCCACCTGGGCGCGATAAATCGTCCGGCGGTTGAATTCCGGATCATCCCCGTCTTTGAACGTATAGAAATGGGTGTTGTCG
>JADZAX010000102.1 GCA_020852405.1 Verrucomicrobiales bacterium | reverse complement strand
CCACGCCCTCCGGGGCGGCCACGAGACAAAGAAAGCGGATTTCCCGGGCCCCGGCTTCTTTGATGCGGGTCACGGCGGCGGCGGCGGAATGCCCGGTCGCCAGCATGGGGTCGGTGACGATGGTGAGACGCTCGCCAAGGTCGTGGGGGACATTGAAATAATACTGCACCGGCTGAAGGGTGACCTCGTCCCGAAAAAGTCCGACATGGCCGACCGGCGACTCGGGCAGCAGGTCCATCAGGCCGGCGAGCAGGCCATTGCCAGCCCTGAGGATGGAAACCAAGCAGGGAGCAGGACGGGCCAGGATGGGGGCTTCCATCGGGGCCACCGGGGTGTGGATGAATGCTCTGCCGATCTCCAGGTCCCGGGTCACCTCATATCCCATCAAGAGGGCGATCTCATGGAGAAGCCGCCGGAAATCCGGAGAGGGGGTGTCCCGGCGGCGCAAACGGGTCAGCTTGTCCTGGACCAAGGGATGTTCAATGAGACAGAGGGGCATCTTGGGTTCCTTCGATACCGCTCACCATGCCGCAGGGAGGGTTCCAGACCAAGAGAAAAATCAGGCGGCCCGCCGACTCCGGTTCTGTCTCCAGGCAAAGCGCAGCACGAGAGCGAAGGGAATCCACCAGATCAGATCATTGAAGACGCAGACCAGAGCGAAGCGGACTGGCAGGGAACCGGTCCAGAGGGCCTCCAGCAGGCCGATGGGGCCGAGGATTTTACCCAACAGCCCCACCAACACGATGGGCCAATGCCGGGCCGGATCAGTGGCGGCGATCACGTAGCCGAGTCCGTAAACGCCCACAATCATTCCCACACACTGCCAGATTTGCGGATAATTGGGCAAATCCATCCCAAACCAGTGGAAGATGGCGTTTGGAAACAACACCACGAATGCTCCCCACAGTGCGTTGTAGAGACCGGCGAGGAATAGAACCCGGCGCATCCAAGGCGGCGCGATCGGGTTGGTGGACCAAAGCTGCATCATGATTGAATGGGCTGTCACCAGAGTCCCGGCACGAAGCGCTTCACCTTTCTGGAATACGCCTCGTAATCGTCGAAGCGCTCCCTCAACCAAGCCTCTTCACGCTTCGCCTTGGTGAGGAAGAAAAAACCTTCCACCACCGTGACGCTGGTGGCGGCGACACTGCCCCAGCCGACACTCCACGCCAGACTTAGCGCCAGCACGCTGGTGTAGAGGGGGTGCCTGACCCAGCCATAGATGCCGTCGGTCACGAGCTGGCATTCCTCCAAAGGCCGGGGGTAAGCGGTGCGGGAGCCCCCGAGACGGATGACCCCGGCGATGCCGAACCATGCCCCGGCAAGGCCCAGCAAAAGTGCCAGCAGTCCCCGTCCCCAGCCGAGCGGAGTCGCCGCCGGGCAGACCGGCCCGAGCACCAGCACGGCCGTCATCAGGACGGACTGAACCACCACCCAGGGACCGCCACGGGCGAGAAATCCGGCATTGGAGGAACTTTCGGACATGGCGGCGTTCACCCCGGACGCTGCAGAGTGTGGGCCAGATGGGGAGTATAGAGTTCGGGCTCCAGGAGGAAGGAGTCGTGACCTTTGTCGGAGTGCACGGTGATGTAGACACAGGAGACCCCGGTCTCCTTGATCGCCCGGACCAGCGAGGCCTGCTCCTCCGGATAGAAGCAGTAATCCTGGTCAATACTGAAGACGAGCCAGTGATGCCCGTGGGCGAGACTCCGCCCAAGCAACTCCGTCATCGTCGCGGCCCCGCCCTCACGAAGAGGATCATAGGCCGACCACATTTCACAGATTCTCAGGTAAGTGTTGGCATCGAAGCGTCCGGTGAATTTCTTGCCCTGGTGAAGCATGTAGCTCTCCACCTGATGGCGGACCCGGTACCAGTCGAAGCGGTCATCGGACTGGACCACATCCTGCCGGGCCCTGCGCTCGATGGCATCGAGGTGGACAAAGCATTTGTGGGAAATCATGCGGGCCAGGGCCAGTCCATAGAGCGGGGCAGGTCCATCGTAATAATCCCCCCCCCGGAAATGCGGGTCGTTCTCGATGGCCAGAATCTGCTCGAGAAGGAACAGTTTGTTCAACACGGTGGTCTGTCCCCCGGAGGCGATGGAAATGACGCGCCGGGTGCGCTCGGGCAGGGTGGTGGCAAAGTTCAGGGTGAGCAGCCCTCCGGTGCTGGCTCCCACCACCGCGTGCAGGCAGGAAATGCCGAGATGGTCGAGAAGCAGGGCCTGGCTGCGGACGATGTCGTTTCCTGAAATGTGGGGGAAGCGCCGCCCCCAGGGCTTCCCGGTGGTGGAATCGAGGGAAGCAGGGCCTGTGGAGCCGTAGCAACCTCCTAGGTAATTGGCGCAAATGACAAAATAGCGGTCGGTATCGAGCGCCTTGCCGGGACCGATGAAATCGTCCCACCACCCGATGTGGCATTCCTCCTTCCACAAGGAACCGATGCCGGGGACCGAACAATTCAACCCGGCGGCGTGATGGCTTCCAGAGAGGGCGTGGAAAAGGAGCACCGCGTTGTCTTTGGCGTCATTGAGCTGCCCGTAGGTCTCGTAGGCAAGCTGCAGTTCGTGCAGGGTTTCACCGGAGAGAAGCCGGAAGGGCGCATCTCCAGGCGAGACAAGCTTGGCGAACCGGGTTTCTACAGGGCCGGGAGAGTCGGACATGGACGAAAAGGGGCGTTTGAAAAACAATGCGGGGACGGAGGGCCAGCATCGTGTCATTCTCGCCCGGATCAAGCGGGAGATGGAATTCCGGTCCCGGTCGCTATCCGCACTTCCCCTGCGGGGCGAAAGAGTTCATTTTCGTGGTTGAATCCGGACCCGCTCTTCGCAAAGGTGGGACCTTACCTTAAAAGGACTGCGCACGACAGATTCATGGCAAAAAATCGATCCAAATTGGAAGTCATCAACCGGGAACGGGTTCCGCCCTCCGGTGTCATGATCGTTCCGAACCGCTTGGAATTCACCGACATGCTCCATCTGGAGAAGGAGTTGGCCGGGCGGCGCATCGTGTATCTGGTGGAGCGTTCCATGCAGTATGACCCGCTGCTTCAAGCGCATCTGGAGAAGGAGGATGTCCTGGCACTGGAGTTTTCCGCCGACACGACCCAACGCGAAGTATTCAAGAAGCAGGTCCATTCGGGAGTGGCCTCGGACGAGGTCCTCGTGTTCATTCCAGGCCCGGTCCGGTTCCGCAGTGGCCAGATCACCCACGTGCCTTCCGGGGTTCTGCGCTTCCTCATCGAAGCGGGAGCCCCTGTGTTGCCGCTGTTTGTGGCTCATCCGGTGGACACCCGCCTCAGTATCGAAAGCGTGACCGAAACCGACCTTTTCGTGTTTTCCTTCGGGAAGATTCTGGAGCGGGAAGCGGTCACGGTCCCCAATTACCAGGAGAATCTGCTCCTCGCCTCCGAGGAAGCTTTCAACCGCCGCAGCATCCTCGGCATGAGCCTTCCCTACGCCCTGCTCCGCGGACTGAAGCGGCACGGCACCTCCGCCGGGGTGGTGGACGGCGGGCAGGACGACCGGCAACTCCGCTTTGACAAACTGCTCGCGGCGGCGTTGGCCCTCGCCGGCCACATCAAAAAACAGACGAACCAACCCCGCGTCGGCATCCTCCTCCCTCCGGGGATCGGAGGACTGATAGCCAATGTCGCGGTCCTCCTTGCGGGAAAAATCCCGGTCAATCTCAATTTCACCGCCGGTGACAAGGCGGTGGCCTCCTGCATCCAACAGGCAGGTTTAGACCGGTTCATCACGGCGGATCCGTTTGTGCGGAAAATGTCGCGTTTTGCCTGGCCTCCCAACAAACAGCTGATCTTCATCGAACGGGTGCTTCCGGAACTGAAGATGAAAGCGGCTTTGTGGCTGATCCTCTCGAAACTGCTTTCCACCGGACTGCTGGCGCGGATGCTGGGGCTCTCCCCCAACGGCGGAAAGAACGAGGCGGTGCTCCTCTTTACCAGCGGCAGTTCGGGAGAGCCGAAAGGCGTTGTCCTCTCCCACCGCAATGTGCTCGCCAATGTGACCCAGTTCGGGGCCCGCATTCATCTCCAATCCCAGGACCGGATCCTTGGTTGTCTCCCCCTGTTTCACAGTTTCGGCTGCACTGTCACCCTGTGGTATCCCATCATCGAGGGCCTCACCATTGTCACTTACCCGAGTCCATTGGAGACACCGAAACTCGCGGAACTCATCGAACGCCACAGCATTTCCCTGGTCCTGGCCACCCCCACATTCCTGCGGGGGTATCTGCGGAAGGTGGAGCCGAGGCAATTGGCGTCCACCAAGCTCATCATCACCGGGGCGGAGAAACTGCCCGCAAAACTGGCCGAAGCCTTCGAGGAACGGTTCCGCAAGCCGGTTCTGGAGGGTTACGGCCTGACCGAGACCTCGCCGGTGACCTCGGTGAACCTCCCGGATGCGGAGCCGGATGGCCCGCAGGATTGCCGCCCAGTGATCCTCAACCACCGCCCCGGCTCAGTGGGACAACTGATTCCCGGCATGGCGCTGCGCATTTCCGATCCCGACACCGACGAGCCTCTCCCGCTCAATTCGGGAGGCATGATCTGGCTGCGCGGTGCCAACATTTTCGAGGGGTATCTCCACCAGCCGGAAAAATCCGCCGAAGTTCTCCGCAACAACTGGTTCCGCACCGGGGATCTCGGCCGCATGGATGAGGATGGCTTTCTCTACATCGAAGGCAGGCTCTCCCGCTTCTCCAAAATCGCGGGGGAAATGGTGCCCCACGAGACCGTCGAGGACAGCATCAATCATGCGCTCGGTTTCGACTCCGAAGGCGAACGCTGCATTGCCGTCGTCGGCGTTCCGGATGAATCCAAAGGCGAAAGCCTGATCATGCTCTGCTCCCGCAGCGGGGTCGATCCCACGGACCTGCGCTACCGACTGCTCGATGCCGGTTTGCCCAGCCTTTGGATCCCGAAAAAAATCATCGAAGTGTCGGAGATTCCTGCGCTGGCTTCGGGCAAACTCAACCTGAAGCTCTGCGTCGCCATCGCCCTTGGAGAGGCCTGACGGAGCACCCCGACCATGCGTCTGAACAAGCCCAGGCTCTACCGTTGGTCCCGCGACAAGTCGGTCATCATCAAAGCCAGCCTGGCCATCCTCGCCGCAGGTGTGGTCACGGGGTTTTTCATTTCTTCGATGACGTTTGGATCGAGCTTCCTCGCTTCGAACGACACGTTGTTCCTCGATGATGGCTTTCTCCGGACTCTCGGCGCCGAGGGAGATGTGGACGATCTCGCCAAGTTGGTCCGAGAATCCGATCTGATCAAACTGCGGTTTGGGAGTCCTCTGGAGGAATTTCACCAGCAGGAGTTCGGGGAAGGTGAAGGCGACGATTCCAAGGGCGATGATCCAGACGGGGAAGAAGCGGACGACCCCTCCGTGCCGGACCATGACTTTGAATGGATCGGGAAAACAATAGATCTGAGTCCGGTTTCCTCCGCTGAAAAGGACCTGCTTCACCTGCTCAACCAAGGATTGCACGGGTCCGAAAGCGATTCTCTGGCCGCCCTCGCCGCACTAGGGAAGCAGTCGGGAGCGACTCCTCCGGTCCGCCATGCCGCGACCTTCTATGGGGACGTCCTGCGGGAACACACACGAACCGAAGAGGCCATCGCCGCCTACCGATCGGAAGTGGACCAATTCACCACCGGAACCTACGAGCCCGACCAGATCGTGCGACTCCGGCTCGCCCGGGACGACCCTGAGGATCTCGCCCGCCTCCTCGCTGACGATTCGTTGCTGCGGCGACTGTCTTCGGGCATGCTGGCCCACCTCGCCTCCAAAGGACGCGACCTGTCCCTGTTGGTTCGTGCCGTCGTCGCCCACGACTTTGAGGGCATTGATCTGTCACTGGCCTTTCTCACCCTTTTCACGGGAACGCTCTGGGCTTTCATCCTGGCCCAGTTCGCCAAGTTCGAGCAAAAGCGCTTGGCCTTGTTCGCCCTGGCGACAATGCTCGGCATCATCAGCGCCTCCGTCACCCTTGGAGTCGTCATCATTCAGGATGATTGGCTGGGATTCGGAGGAAGACGGCACGGGGAACTGCTGGATCAGATGATTTTCTGGGTCTGTGGGGTCGGTCTCCGGGAGGAATTGGTCAAGCTTCTGCTCTTCACGCCACTCCTCCCGTTCCTGCGCCAACGGGGCCCTCTCGATGCCCTGCTTGCGGCCAGCTTTGTGGGCCTGGGGTTTGCCGTCCAGGAAAACCTCGGGTATTTCGACATGACGTTCAGCAGTGGCACTCCCTGGGCCCGGTTGTTGACGGCCAATTTCTTCCACCTCGCCCTGACCGGACTGCTCGGACTCGCGCTCTATGATTTCGTGAAACGCCCCAGGCGCTGGGAACCCTTTCTGGAGACCTTTCTGCTCGTTGTCGTGGCCCATGGATTTTATGATCTGGTGATTTCCACTCCGGTCCTGGGTTACTATGGCGGTTGGATCCACATCCTCATTCTTGCGTTCATCGCAACGCGGTATTTCCGGACCTTGGACCAACTCTACCGGATCGTTCCAGGACAACCCATCTCGCCATTGGGGGTCTTCGTGGTCGGATCATCGATCCTGCTGGCGGTGATGTTCAGCTTTGCCTGCCAAGGAGCGCTCTTCGCAACGACTTTGTCCACCTTCGGTCTTTCCACCACCGGTCTCGTCGTCGTGGCATTTCTCTATATCAACGAGTTCAAACACCTCTGATGACTCCCATGGGCCGGGCGCTCCTTCTCACGGTGATCCTGGTGTTGTCCTCCTGCCGGGAAGCCGCACCCGGAACACCTCTTCCCATCGCGGGCTGGATCTGGGCACGAAACGAAGCCCCTTCGACAGAGGAACGCCGGGAGCTTCTTCATGCGGGAATCTCCCGCATTTACTGGCAGATTGGAGAACTGGGCGGACGCGGTGGCAGGGTCCGGGAGCTGGCGACCTTTCCTTTGCCGGCGCCGTCAGGAGAGACCGGCCCCGTCTTCGTTCCCGTGATCCGCATTGCCTCGGAGACCCGGCTGCCGGCGGACCTTCCGGCCCGGGAAGTCGCCGCCTGGGCGAAAAAGGCGGGGGTCACCCAGGAAGTCCAGTTCGACTACGACTGCCCGGAACGCCTGCTGCCGGACTACGCCCGGTGGCTGCGGGATTTTCGCCAGTCCTCGAGCGTGGACCAGCTTAGCACCACCGCCCTCGGAGGGTGGGCGATCACCCCAGGATGGCGGGAAGTCGAAAAGGCCGTCGACATGGCTTTCCCCATGCTCTATGACGTGCTCCCTGAGGTGGCTCCCCATCCCGATGGGGAGCCGGATGCCCGCCCCATTGTGGAGGCTGCTTATGTGACGGGTCTCCTCCGGCAATGGTCGGACCACTGCCGCGTTCCCTGGCAGGCAGGCCTGCCCAATTTCACCCGGCTCTCCCTTTTCCGGGCAGGGCGCAGTCTCGGCCAGATCCGCTCCTGGACATGGGAAGCCCTCGCCGTGCCCGGAGCCTGCGCTAGCATGGCCCGGCCATCAGGAGATCCTCCGGGAGTGGCCTTTCTGCGAGTGGAAAATCTTCGGATGCTCGGTGGGGTGCCGCTCCAGGAAGGAGATCTGCTCGCCGTCAAAACCTGCGATCCCGGAGCACTGGGGGAAGTCCTCTCCACCCTGCCCCGCTCCAAAGCCCGGGGCATCGTCTGGTTTCAGATGCCTCGCCCCGGCATGGCATCGAACGGCTGGAGCCTGCCTTTTCTAGCGTCCAAACTTACCGCGCCCCCACGTCCCATCCTGAAGTGGGAAGGAAACCACCTGCTGTTGGAAAATGCGGGCGACGGGGACTACGCTCCGGTTTTGCCGCAGGGGCACGTCCTCCGCCTCACGGTGGCACCCGGAT
>JADZAX010000101.1 GCA_020852405.1 Verrucomicrobiales bacterium | reverse complement strand
TGACGTTCGGGTCGACCGGTCCGCCGTAATTGGCGGTCGCGTTGGTCACGTAGATGGGTCCGTCCTCGGCTTCACCGGCTCCGGTGAACTTGATTTTGGTGTCGAGCAGTTGCTCCATCTGCCACTTGCCGCTGGCGTCGCGGGCCAGTCCCCACAATATGCCCGATCCCCAGTCACCGACAAAGTAGACACCATCCAGAGCGGGGTATTTTTCTCCCCGGTAAATGCCGAGTCCGACGACGCAGTTGCCCTGATCGACGTGGCTGTATTCCGCGATGGGAGGAAGACCGACCCGTGGAGCGTTCTTCACCGCTTCCGGGAGCGGCTTGCCGGCGGCATCGATCGGCAGGGGGAAGGGTTGGGTGCCACACATGAACTTCCAGCCGTAATTCTCGCCGCCTTTGGCTCCCGCAGGCTGCATGTTGACTTCTTCCCAATGGTTCTGGCCCACATCGGCAATGTAAAGGTCGCCGGTTTTACGGTCGAACTGCATTTTCAGGGGATTGCGCAGACCATAGGCCCAAATTTCCGGGCGGGCGGTGGGATGGATCTTGTTGAAAGCTTCTTCGCTGACTCCGAAAAGCACCATCAGTTGTTTGGGAGTGACCAACGGATTGTCCGCAGGAATGCCGTAGGCCCGGTCCGGCGTGCTGGTATTGACATCGATCCGGAGCACCTTGGCAAGCGGGGTGGTAAGATCCTGGCCGGCATTGAGGACGTCGCCCTCCCATCCGCCGTCACCACTGCCGATATAAAGATAGCCATCGGGTCCGAAAACGAGCTCGCCTCCGTTGTGGTTCGCGTAGGGCTGCTCGATCTGCATGATGACCCGGGCACTGTCGGGATCGGCTTTGTCAGGGTTTTTTGCCGACACCTTGTATTCCACAATAAAGGAGTCCCCGTTGAACCACATGTCGGAGTAGTGGATGTAGAATTTCCCGTTGGTTTTGAAATCCGGATGGAACTCGATGTCATACAGGCCCTGTTCGAGGAAGGAACTGACGACTGTTTCGTGGATGTCGAGAAACGGTTTGGGGAGCACTTTCCCGTCCTTGATGATGCGGACCACTCCCGGGCGCTCACAGACGAAGACTCTGCCCGAGCCGTCGCGGGGAACCGCCACATTGACCGGATCAACAAAGTCCCCGGCCACTTTGACCAGGGCCACTTTGACGTCCTTGGGCAGTTTGCCACCGGGGCGGGCGGTATTGCCTTCCTCGGCTGAGGCTGAGAATGCAAGTCCCGCCAAGGCGAGCAGGATGAACGATAAACGGGTGAGTTTCATGGGTGGTCTTGGGTTTCCGCTGGATGGAATAGAATGGGGGCCGGAAAACCGGGCTGGAAACGAATCGTAACGAGAAGGAAAAATTCCCGCAAGCACAGATTTGCGTGCTTTCATCCGCCGCGCGCGCAAATCGGGCATCTTTTGGCTTGCCGGACGCTCCTGGCATTGGGTAAAACGATCCCTCATCCGTTCCCCGGCAGATGTTCCGGAAGGCGCGAGTTTCATTTTGTCTCAACGATCATGCGATTTCTTTCCCGCGAATCCACGGTGGCCCAGGCCTATTATGCACGCTGGCTGGTGCCCCCCGCGGCGATCGCCGTGCACATGTGCATCGGGCAGGTCTATGCCTTCAGTGTCTTCAATTCACCCTTGAGCACCGAGCTCGGGGTGCCTGTTTCGAAGATCCAATGGGCCTACTCGATCGCTCTGGCTATGCTCGGGATCTCCGCCGCCTTCTTCGGCAAATGGGTGGAACATTCCGGTCCTCGCAAAACCATCATTGCCAGCTGGCTTTGTTTTTGCGGTGGCCTGGCTCTCACGGCGTTGGGCGTGAAATTGAAGATGCTCTGGTTGATCCTGGGGGGATACGGACTCCTTGGAGGCGTCGGTTTGGGGTTGGGCTACATCGCGCCGGTATCCACTCTGGTGAAATGGTTCCCGGACCGGCCCGGGATGGCCACCGGGATGGCCATCATGGGTTTCGGGGGAGGCGCGCTGATCGCGGCGCCGTTGGCGCGCAACCTGATGAACCACTTCGCCGCCGGTGGAGGCACGGGCGCGGTGGGGGCGCTGCTGACGATGGCGGCCTGCTATACAGTGGCGATGTTTTTTGGGGCGGCGCTGGTCAGGGTCCCGGCGCCCCATTGGAAACCCGCCGGCTGGGAACCTTCGGAACATGTCAAACCGTTGGTGACCCGCGCCCAGGTCTCCGTTGACACGGCCTGGCGCACTCCTCAGTTCTGGCTGCTCTGGATGGTGCTGTGCATGAATGTGAGCGCGGGAATCGGGATCTTGGGCAAGGCTTCGGACATGACCCAACAGATGTTTGGGGTCGGAGCGGCGATCGGGGCGGGTTTCACCGGATTGCTCTCGATCTTCAACATGGGAGGCCGGTTTGCCTGGTCCTCCATTTCCGACCTCACGGGCCGCAAAACGGTTTACTCCTTGTATTTTGTGCTCGGTATCGTGCTCTATGCGATGCTGCCCTGGACTCAGGCGACACAGAACCGGACGCTTTTTGTGATCTTCACCGCCCTGATCATTTCCATGTATGGAGGCGGATTTGCCACCATTCCGGCCTATCTGCGGGATCTATTCGGAACGTATGAAGTGGGGGCCATTCACGGGCGCTTGATCACTTCCTGGTCGGCAGCCGCCCTGATTGGTCCCGGTCTCATCAATGGTCTTTATGAAAGGCGGATCGCAGCGGGGATCCCCAAAGCCGAGGCTTACAATGGCACTTTCTACCTGATGTGTGGACTCCTGCTGGTGGGCCTCATTTGCAACCTTCTAGTGCGCCCCGTGGCATCGAAGCACCATCTGAAATCCGAAGAAACGCCATGACTACCGCCAAAGTATTGCTCGCCTGGTTGCTTGTTGGATTGCCTCTCGCCTGGGGGCTGACGGATTCCGTGAAAAAGGCTCTGCCGCTTTTCCAAGAATCCACTCACTCTCCGGCGGTCCTTCCCAAACCTCAGCATTGAGTTTCCTCCTCCCCCTTTGAAGAAGGGGGGGTGGCTTCAATTTCTCCAAATTCTCAAGGCTTAGTATGGCAGGCCGCCGATACGGTAACCAATGCAACGAAGCCACTATGAGCGCACAGCTTGCAGGGCAAAATAGCCAGGGCATAAGTTAAAAGCGATTCGTTACGGTCTGGAAAATGGCGACGGTCGGCGCTGGTCTCAAAAACGCCCGAGGATGCCTTCTGCTGCGCCGGACCCCCTTCCGGGGATGGAGTTCCCTCTTTTCTTCCAGGCGCCGCCTGTGGGGCTGTTTTGGGGTGCGATTACATTGCATTGATATTCAATGAGTGCGAACTTGATTGGGTAACGATAATTATAAATTATCCCTTCGTTATTTTGAAAACAAGTGTTTGAAAACTCTGGTACCAATAAAGTCCGAAAAACTGGAAAACGCACCCTTTTGGACGGGGGAAGGGACCTTTTCCTGCCGGGGAGGATTTTCAGGGAAGCGGGCTTTTGAGATAGGCGATCAGGTCCTCCATTTGCCCGGGAGGCAATGCCGATTCAAACCCTTCGGGCATCAAGGAGACACCCAAGGTGACGAGTCGTTTGAGCTGACTCCGGAGCAGGCTGACCTTGGTGCCGTCCGACTGCCTGATCAGAAGACCGGAATCCGACTCACTCAGCAGGGTTCCGCTGACCGTTTTGCCGTCCTTTAATTCCGCGAGATGCTCCACAAACTCGGAGGCGACTTCGCGGCTGGGATCCAGAATATTGACGAGGATCTGCTCTTCCGTCCAAGCCTGCACGGTTGCCAGATTGGGGCCGATGGTGGCGGTGCCCTCATCCTGGCGGCGGTGGCAGGCGCTGCACCATTGGCGGAACAGTATCAGTCCGGCGGCCGCATCACCCGGTAGCGTCCGGGTTTCAAGGGACGTGGAGTATTGTTTGATGACTGAGTCCCTGGGGCGGGCGCCACCGAACAGAGTCTTCGCGACATCGGCTATGGCGGGGTCCGGATGGGTCAGCACCGCCTCGCGACGGGTTGCGGACAGGTGGACCGGCGAAACCAGTCTCTGTTCGACGGCCCTCAACAAGGCCGGCATTCGTTCTTCCCGGGAGAACCACACTTCCAGAGCCGCATTCCGCAAAGCGGGGGTCAAGGCGGGCCAGAGACGTTCCACGGCGAGGGCCGGTTCCTGGCCCGGGAGCATGGCGAGGGCCTGCAGGGCTGCGATGGCCATTTCAGTCTCCTTGCTCTGCGAAACCACCCCGGAGAGGCTTTGGACGGCTTCCGACACGGGAGCAAAACGAAGCAGGGGCAGCAGGCTGGCCCTGGAGTCCACGGTCAATGAGGGATCGCTGACCAGTGAGGAGATGCCGGGCAACGCATGCTGTTTGAGATCCCGGACTCCCCGGCTCTCGCTGAAAGCGAACACATCCTGGTCCGGTCCAAGGCCCTCGCTCAAGGCCGCCAACGCCATCAGCGCGGCAGCGGGTGCCGGCCCGGCAGTGTCTTCGGCAGTCATCAGGGCGCCATTGATCGCGTGGCAGAGGCGTCCCGCTTCGCCTGGGTCCGGGATCCGCGCCAGCGCGAAAGCCCTCAGCCGGAGCAGGGGACTGTCCGGTCGATCGGCAGGCTTGATGGGCCAGGGCAGGTCCAAGCGGCCTCCCGAAGCGTAGAGGAGGGCCTCGTTGAGCCACGGTTGATCGACTGCCGCGACGGAGGCGAAGAATGCAGGGGCGGTGGGGTGGTTCGACAACCCCAGAACCTTGGCGGTTAACAGGGCTTGAAAGACCGCCGGGGCCGGATGGTTGAGCGGGTCCGTGTCCAGAATCAGGCCCTGCAGCACCGTGGCTTCGGGAAATTCCGCCGCCAGCCGCAGGGCATTCTCCTGCACTATCGGAAAGCGTTTGTCCATGGCGGTGATCAGATCAGGGCCGGTCAGGGCGCCAAGGCCATGGAGCGACCACATAGCATGCAGCCGTCCCAGCGCGGACGGACTGTGTTCCAGAAGCTGGCGCAGGGAGGGCACCGCGGCGGCATCCTGACGTTCAAACAACAATCGGTGCGCCGTCTCCCGGTGCCAGGCATTGGGATGGGCCAAAAGGGCCACCAGAGCTTCGGTATCGCAGCTGCCCAGATCACTGACTTTGCGGGATTGATACGCCGGAGGTTCCAGACGCCAGAGACGTCCCCGGTCCATGCCCCTTCGGAGATCCAGCCTGGCATGGAGGTCATCCGGGATCGACCACGGATGTTCGATGGTTTCGCGGTACATGTCCGACACCGTCAGGCAGCCTTGGGGGTCGTTCGTGAAATTCACCGGTCGATGCCAGATGTCCTGACTGGCGCAGAATTCCACCCCTTCATCGAGCCGGTGCGCGGTGAAGGTGCAGCCCTGACGGCGCAAGCCAAGCCGGTAAAACAGGTTGGCCGCAACATCGGCGACAAACACTTGGCCGCGGAACGTTTCAGGATAGGCATCTCCCCGGTAGAGAGTGACGCCGGAGGAGGAGGTCACCACCCCGGAGCCGACCAGTTCACTGCGGGGATAGCGCCCCTCGAGGGTGCGAGCCCAACGTTCCGCGCGCACGACCCGCCACGTCTCTGGCGGACTGATTCGGTGGACCGGCAGACTGTCGCCGGAAAGCGCCGCATCGTGAAGCGCGGGAAGGGAGGGAAGGAACGTCACCGACCCCAGATCGCGCGGGGAAAACAGGACTTGCTGGGCCGGATTCCGGATGTTGCAGACAAACCGGTTTCCCGCATCGTCGAAACTGTGTCCAAAACGGGCTCCCCCGGATTCCAATCGGGCATCCCCGGTCCTCGGATCGAAAGACACATCGGCCCGGATCACTTTCAACGGCGGCCCTTGAGTCCCGGGGTGGAGCAGGCTGGCTCCGTTCGACCCTGCTGCCAGATAAATACGATGATCGAGCCCCCACACCGGGTTGTTCGCCACCGACTGGACATTGTATTTGCGGAAGCCGGTCCAAACCCGCTCCCTCTGGTCGGCGCGCCCATCCCCATCGGTGTCTTTGAGATACAACCAGTCGGGCGTGGCGATGACGAAAATTCCTCCCTTCCAACAGGCCATCCCAGTGGGCCAGGACAATCCTTCCGCAAAGACCGTGGATTGGTCGAAGACCCCGTCTCCATCGGTGTCCACTAGACGACGAATGCGACCGATCGGCGCATCCGTGGGATTCTCCAGGTTGGGGCGGTGCTGGGCCGGATCGGTGTAGGGATAGTCGTTCATTTCGGCCACATAGGCGCGCCCCGCTTCGTCGTAGGTCACCGAGACCGGATCCGTGACCATCGGTTCCGCGGCGAGCAGCCGCATCGTAAACCCCTGCCCGACCTGGAAAGCAGTCGCCGCGTCATCGGGCGAACGGGGAGGGATCGGCGGAAACGGGGGGCTGGGATCCTCGGCGGACGCTGGAAATCCCGGAACCATGAGGGCTCCCCAGAAAACAAGGAATCGGATCAGGTTCATGGCAGGTGTGAAGACCAGGCCTCGGCACGTCTCCAACAAAGGTCGTTCATCGTGGTGGCAGGCAGGGCCGATTCGACCAGTTTCAAATGGGCTGACTCGGCGATGAAAAAGGGCGCGTAACTGCCGAACAGCAGGGCTCCCGGCAGTTTTTCTTCGAACTGGGCGACCCCTGCGATCCCTTCCAGCATGGCATGGTCAAATCGGATCCCCGCTTCGACGAGTCTCTTCTGAAGGAGCCGATCGCCAATGGAGGGGAGCGCATTGAGCAACTGGACTCTCAAGCCGGGCCGCATCAGAGCGGGCAGGGGAGCGGGCGAGACTTCCTTCCAGCTGACCTGGGCGAGGGTCCGGGCATCTTCGAGGCGGATTACCAGTTGCACGAGGAGACGCGCCTCTGCCGCTGCCTCGAGGCATTCGACCAACGCTGGATGCTCCAGATCATAGCCATGAGGACCGGGAAGGAGACGGAGCCCGGGCATGGCGTGATCCTTCGCGCAGCGTCGGAGGGTTTCCTGCCAACCGCTTCTGGTGGGATCCACCGCTCCAAATGCCCGCAGGCGTGCCGGACCGAGCAATCGTTGGCACCGCTCCGAGAGCCGGGCATTGACTCCATCCAGATCTCGGTGCAGCCAGCTCTCAAAACTCCCGGCCCACGCCTCGGTAACGCCCGATGCTGCAGGGAACGATAGTTCTGCAAGATTCCTCCAGGGATGCTGCCCAAGCCACACCTGGGTGTCCACCACAGGAAGGGGGGCTGGCCGGTTTTCAGCCGGTAGCCTCACCGGAGTGGCCGCCAGTCCGGCGAGTGGCAGGGACAATAGATGGCGTCGGTTCATGGTTGGAGCAGGCGGGCCAGATTGTCTCCCAGGATGAGACGCTTTGCGGCCTCATCGATAGGGGCGCCGGTGACTTTGGCGAGTTGTGAGGCAAAGCTTCGCCCCGGGGCGTCACTTCCCCAGACGATCCTGGCCGCGCCGAGTTCCCGGACCGCCATCTCGACAAACCCGGCAGTGGGATCGGATCCCCCGATCCCGAGATGGATCTGGGGATGCTGCCGGATCGCGGCAATGCCACGCTCCCAGTCCCCTCCGGAATGGCCGCAGATCAGTTTCATCCCCGGGAACCGGGCTCCCAGAGCGGCGACGTCGTCGGGGGTGCTTTCCCCGGGGAGTTGGCCGCTCACTTTGAGCCAGGTGTGCTGGAAGACTACGACGTTCAACTCCTCCGCCCGGCGGAAAATGGGATCCATCGCGGGATCGCTGCACCGTCGCGCC
The DNA here is from genome assembly GCA_020852405.1 of Verrucomicrobiales bacterium. Lineage (GTDB taxonomy): Bacteria > Verrucomicrobiota > Verrucomicrobiia > Verrucomicrobiales > DEV007 > JACKQE01. The sequence continues at coordinate 27,832 of JADZAX010000101.1, read as the reverse complement.
ACCCACAGTTTGATGCCCCGCATCGGACCATCTCTGACGCAGCGGTTCAGCTCCTCGAGACTGGCGGCGACATGTTCCCCACTCAGATAGACAAACCCGGTCAGATAGTCGGGATGGGCGGTGACCGCCTCCAAAACCTGGTCATTCTGGCGTCGCAGATCCTCGGGGGAGGGATTCGTCAGGAAGGGGTAGCCCATGAACAGGCAAAAATGACCGATTCCGAGGCGCTGGCCTACCTTGATGAGGTGCCGAGCTTTCTCCGCCGGGGAATCTCCGGGGAGGGATTGGCTGAGGTGGCAGTGAAGATCCCGGATCATGCGTCCGACATCCTACCGGGAGGCGTTGCCGGGGGCAATCTTTATTGGGGCCTTTGAATCCGGGCGGGAGCTAACGGGCAGGTTGTCGCAGTGCCACGGCATTCTCAGCAGACCTTGCTCCGGTCGGATGCAGGCTACCCATTCACCTTTTTCACAAAGCAGGCTTTCAAACCGATCGCGATGCCATCCATCTTGCAGGAAATTTCGTGATCCCCATCTACGAGCCGGATCGGTCCGGATTTGGTGCCGATTTTCAGCACCTGAGACGAGCCCTTGAGTTTCAAGTCTTTGATCATGGCCACGAGGTCTCCATCAGAAAGGACGTTGCCGTAGGCATCCTTGACGATCCGGCCCGCGTCGGCGTCTTCCTGATTCTCGATCGGCCATTCGTGACCGCAGGTCAGGCATTCCAAGCGGCCGGGAAAGGTCAGGATCTCGGTCATTTCGCACATCGGACAAGTGGGCTGGCTCATGGGAAGCACCCAAGAGCCGGACTGGCAGAAACTCAAGTAATCTCTCCGACTCTTTGCTGAGGAAACGGTCATTCGGGGATGGTGGGAGGCCAAATCGTTCCCTCGAGTTCCGGGGGCAACTGCGTGGGATCCACCGGGTAGTATTGGGAGAAATCCGGCGGCTCGCCGGGAGGAAACTCTGCATCCGGTGCTCCGATGATGAGCCAAAGAACCTCCTCATCCGTGTCATTGAAGACCTGACGCAGTTGTTGGGGACCAATCAAGACGCCTCCATAGCGGGGGACGGTCAGGGTTTCCTCCTCCAACCGGATCCGCCCCACGCCTTCGAGGACGAAATAAAATTCTTCCGCAAGGACATGCCGGTGGAGGGTGTTGGCACTGTGGGGAGGCAATCTCCACAAGCGTGCCCCCAGGAGTTCACTGCCGGTCCGTTCCAGATAGTCCGCATTGGGAATCCGCATCATGTTGGAAGGCCTCCAAAACAAATCCTCCGGTCTGATCAAAAAATGGCCATCAATTGGTTTCATACGGGGCCACTTTGGCGCGGAGCGGCCTTCACGGCAAGCACCACGGCACATTAGGATGCGTCTGATCGCGAAGAAGCCGGGCTGGCGGGGACGATTCGCCAACGGTATAATGCCTGACCATGAAACCTTCCGACGCGCCACCTTCGCCCCAGCTTTTTTTCGAAACGATCAATGCTTTCCAAAAGACAGCCGCGTTAAAAGCCGCGATCGACCTCGGACTTTTCACCGCGATTGGTGCCAATCCCTCGACCGCCGGCGACATCGCCTCCAAGTGCGGATGTCCCGAGCGTGGGATCCGCATTCTGAGCGACAACTTGGTGATCATGGGATTCCTCACCAAAGCAGGATCGGCCTATGCGTTGACGCCCTCGTCCGCCGTGTTTCTTGATGAAAGCTCCCCGGCCTATTTCGGCGGGGCGGTGAATTTTCTCCTCGCTCCTGGTCTCACCGAGGCCTTCGGCGACCTTGCCTCGACGATCCGGAGTGGTCGTCTTCATTCCTCCGAACATGGCACCACCGCCCCTGATCATCCGGCTTGGATCGAATTCGCCCGGGCCATGGGGCCGATGATGGGCCCCGCCGCGCAAGGGGCCGCGGACTTGGTTGCGCTGGATTCCTCACGGGACACCCGGGTGCTGGATATTTCGGCGAGCCATGGAGCCTATGGCATTGCGATGGCCCAAAAACAGCCACGCTGTCACCTCGTGGCCCTGGACTGGGAGGCGGTGCTCGCCATCACCGAGGAGAATGCGGTGGCCGCCGGGATTGCCGGGCGTTTCAGCAAAATCGTGGGCGATGCCTTCACGGTTGATCTCGGTTCGGAATACGATGTCGTGCTGATTCCCAATTTCCTGCATCATTTCAACGCCACCCAGTGCGCGGATTTCCTGCGGCGGATCCATGCCGCGCTTCGGCCGGGGGGGCAGGTGGTCATCGTGGAGTTCGTTCCCAATGAGGACCGGGTTACTCCTCCGTCCTCCGCGGGATTCAGCTTGGTCATGCTCGGCACTACCCCGGAAGGCGATGCCTACACCTTCAATGAATACCGGGCCATGTTGCAAGAGGCCGGGTTTCTCGGGGCGGAACTGCATCCTCTGCCCCCGACCGCCCAAAGTGCGGTCATCGCCACGGCCTGAGAGCGGGAGGCCCAGGCTATGGCCAGTCCGTGTGTCCAATGATTTGGGGTGCGTAAAAGAAAGGGCTGGCTATTGGGGAGGGACACAGTCTCGTTGGAGGATGCTGGCGCTCCTTGATCACATGGCACTTTTCGGTTGGGGGGTGATGCCTGAATGCCGGTCGGAGTCCGATTCGCTGCGTTTGGGGCAGGAATGCCTGATTGTTGATCGTGCTGGAGGTTTGCAACGCGCAGGGGTGGGAAAGGGATCGGGGCTCGAGATTCGCGATGGTATCCGGCGGGATGAAGTGCGCTGGCTCAGGGAGGAGGGGGATTCACAGGTGCAACAGGCTTACCTGGCTTGGTTGGAGATACTCAGGTTGGCGCTGAATGAGCGGTTTTTTCTCGGGTTGTTCACGTTCGAGGGGCATTTCGCCAGGTTTCCCGAGGGAGGCTTCTACAAAGCCCACCTCGACTGCCACGCGGGATCGAGCGACCGCATCATCACGACCATCCTCTACTTGAATGAGGGATGGCAACCGGGAGATGGAGGCGAACTCAAGCTCTGGACCACCGCAGGCGACTATGCAGGTGGCTTTGTGTTGATCGAGCCACGGATGGGCACTCTGGTCTGCTTTCTGGCTGGTGATCACTGGCATGAGGTTCTGCCAACGGTGAAATCCCGCATGAGCCTCACTGGCTGGTTTCTGCGTCGCTGAGACTTTTGGGATGGATCAACAGTGATGTGATCAGACGAATGACCTGCCGGAGCTTTGGCTCGGGGACAGGTCTTCTCGCTTTCGAGGGACGAGCCCCGCAAACGGCAGAGTTTTTTCGGGAGGTCAGCGCAGCAGAAACGACGAGATTTGATCCCAAATCTGGGTTCTGGCTCCGAGTGAGATCATCACGCTACTGGCCGTGAGGAGAGTGAAACCGGTCGCAAACCAACGGTCGAACTTTCTGGTGAGAAGGAGTTTGATGGCCACCAGGAGCATGCCGAGCAACACCATGACAAGGAAGGCCGTGAAAAAAGTTTCGAGCCGCGTTCCGACATACCATTGGTTCAGCACTGGGATCCTGGCCAGCGCGGCGGACAGAATCGAAAGCGAAGCCAGCAGCATCATCGGTCGGTGGATTTCGGGGCGTCGTCGGTAGAGCACTCCCGCCAGCACGAAGCCGCCGAAAAGGACGATGCTGCCCACCGGCACCGCCAGGAACTGTTTCGTGACCAGTCCAAACCGCTGCAAGTCAGGGGGTGTCACCCGCGTTGCCTCGATACCGACGCGCAGGCCGACCACGACCAACGCGGCTGCCAACAGAGCTCCGAATCGTCCCAGCATCATGTGGACCCGCTTGCGGCGCGTGGCGACCAGCAGGGGTTGGATCACAGAAAGCACCATCCAGGCCGTCATCAAAACACCGTGGGTGATCAGCAGGGGGCGAATCGGCGGCGGAAGGGGACGACCGGGAAAGGCGTTGCCTTGCAGGTAGAACATCCGGAAGCCGATGAGGGTGAACCCAAGCAGCGTGATCGCTGCGATCGTGTAAAACCACCTTTCGTGGGGCCGGGATGAGGACCGGGGAGTCGTGTTGGGATTCATACGCGAGGGAAATCCAATGTCGAGGGGGCCGTTTCTGGGCATGGGTCGCAAGAAAAAGGATGCCGCAGCGATGGGCTTTTTGGCAAGTATTTTCCCATACCGGAAGTGCAAATGGAACCCGCTCCCCGGAAGCGATGGGGGAGCTAACCGGACCCTGAAGTTGTCCCTGGCTGCGGGACGGATTTTGGCAACATCAGCCGTCGGGGAGAGAGCGCTTATGCCTGCACCCCTCTCGGTGACCCGGATCCCATTCTTGAACAGATCACGACTGTGGGATTGCCTATCGACCTCCCTGGAGCGACCTGTCGACCATCTTCTCATAGAATTTCCGCCGGTCCTCCATTCCCATCCCCCGGTTCCGCAGGTCGATCATCTGCCGGTTGAGGTCTTCGCGTTGCTGGACGGACAGCTTTGACAGTTTCTGCACGATTTCCGGGGGAGGTTGCCGGGGATATCCATCGCTGCTGTAGCCTTCCCGATAATTCACCGCGGCCTTCTTGGCCTCGTCGAGCTGTTCCGGCGTCAGGTTTCCCGGATCCCCTCCGCCAGAAGGTCCTGACCCTCCTCCAGCTCTTGGCCCTCGGCTGCGCGGGATCTTCTCATATCGGATGGACACCACCCCGCTGCCGGCCACGTTGATCTGGGCCGTGAGGGTTTCGAGATCCGCACGATCCCCTTTGACGCCCACCAACTGCCAGCCAAGGGGATTGGCATCTTTGGAAACAGTGTAGGATTCCCGGGTTTAGAGGTCGAAAAGGGTGGCAAAGACATCATTCTCGATCTGGGCCACCCCGGTCAGGACCAGCGACTGGGAGAGGCCAATGGAACGGCCGAACGGTGAACTCCCTTTCAAGGCGGCAAAGTCCGCCTCCGTCAACGGCTCCGGAAGGATGGGCGAGCCCACGCCCGGTGGCGCCTCCCCAGGCATGGTCTGATCCGCCCCAAGGACCAGCATCATCAGGCAGCAAAATGCCGTCCGGACAGGACTCAAGTAAAGATGGCAGCAAGGGCGGGGCACGACGGGAAACTCAGGGAAACCGGTTCAAGGTGGGGTGATCCCAGACAACCTGGGGTTGTCCGGAAGGCCCGCGGGTCCTCAGGCCGGCTCAGCCACGGGCACGGATCCCGGACCTGCCCAGCTTAAACCCGCCCTTCGGTTGCCACAGATCCACGATCACGTGAGTCATCGCATTGATCATTTGCCGGTTGTGGCGCAGGACTGGCGGCTCGGACCACGGAACTGCGGTCGCGAAAACCAAAGGGAAGGCTGCCTTCTGGCGGCCTCCGGGAAGGGTTGCCAATGAGGGGTAGGCACGGTATAAAGGGGCCCAATCAACCGGATCATCATGAACAATCAGCCCCGTTTCGTCGGATTCCCCGTTTTCTGCTTGGCCCTTTCCTTGGCGGCCTGGCTGGTCGCTGACACTCCGGGATACCAGCCTGAGTTGTTCCGGAGCACCAAGCTGGTTTATCAGGACAGTTTTGATGGGCCTCTCAATGCCGATTTTTGGGAAATCCGGCAGAATACCACCTGGGCGATCAAGGACGGAGTGCTGACCGGCAGCGAATCATCCAAGGAGTTTCAGGAAAAGAAAAAGGCGAGTAATGATCCCTCCCATGCGGGCCTGAAACCGGTGATCTGGCTCAAGATGGTCCCGGAGAATTTCGTCTGCACGATGCGGGTGCGCTACGATGCCAAGACCTACCAGAAAGGGTTCCCCCTGTTCGATCTCGGTCACCACATTCATACCATCATCTTCAGCGAAAAGGCCACGAAGCTGACGATCAAGAAAAATGTCGAATCGATACCGATGGTGGAGCCGCTTTTCACCCTCAATCAATGGCACGACGTGGCCATGGAGTTGAAGAAAGGCACGCTCCTCCTTTCGATCGACGGCAAAAAGCACCGCTTCGAAAGCACGAACATCGACATGACCGGGCAGACCCAGATCGATTTCAAGGCCGTCGACTTCGGCACCTGTCAGATCGATGACATCAAACTGTGGGAAGGGCTCGAGCCCTGAATCCCACAGTGGGACGGTGTCCAGTCGCCGGAGGCCGCGTCACTTGACCGGTGCCGCATTCCAGACCTTGATATCATCGAACCAACCGCTCTGCCCGGCGACCCCGAGTTCGATCTTGGATTTGGTCGCGTGACCGATGCCGGCTGATTTGAGGAAGGCGACGGCTTTTCCGTCAATCGAGACCCGCATTTCCTCACCGACCGTTTCAACGAGGACGGTGTAAGCCTTGTTTGGCTCCAGCTTGACCGGGAAGGTCGCACTCTTGCCGGCCATCATTTTGGCGACCTCGTCCTTCTTCGCGGGATCCGTCCGCATTGCCTTGATCACTTCGTTCTGGCTGCCTTCCCGCTCGTCCATGATCGTGACTTTGTCGAGCCTGACCTGGGCGCGGCAGAGGTGGCCGTAATGGGAACCGGTGTATTTGCGGTCATCGAACTCGACATCCATCATAGTGCAGCCGTCGAAACGCATCTTGACCTCGACCACGCTGTCCTGGGTGGGAAGTTCCAGCCCGTAGACCGCCGCGTGGGCCGTGATGATGGATTTCCCATCCTTGGAGGGCTCATCTTTGACCCGGGTCTGGGTGCCCTTCAATGCCCCGTCCTCAAACGCGAAGGTGTCCACCACGCGGTGCCATTTGGCATCGTGTGTCGCGCCGGCGAAATCGTCGGAGAAGAGAAGTTCCTTCTTTTCTGCGATCGGCTTGGAGGGAATGCGCGGCAATTTCGGAGTGTCAGCGGCAAAGGAGGAGACGGAGAGCACGGAACAGGACAGGAGGAGGGGGCGCAGGTTCATGGGAGTTTTAAGGATTGAAATCTTCACGACTCTCCGCTGTGCAGAGGGATAGTCAATGGACGCGTCGGTGGTCTGGTCTCTCGTTCCTGTCGCGAGGCAAGGGCCGTCGGGAGTGCAATCCAACTGGGGGGGCGTTTAGGAAGCGTTTATCGGAACCTCGGGAGCCTTCAGAACACGGCGTTCACCTCTTTTTCGCCGCGTTCGTAGACGACATTGGCTCGCCCCACGAGGAGGGCGTCGATTGAGCCGATATGCTTCGTGTCTTTTTTGCTGTAGGGCAGCTTGTGGAGGATGTAGCGCAGGGCGTTGAGCCGGGCGCGCTTTTTGCAATCGGACTTCACGACGGTCCATGGGGCGTCGGCGGTGTCGGTGTTGAAGAACATGCTCTCCTTCGCGACGGTGTATTCATCCCATTTATCGAGGGAGGCGAGGTCGACGGGGGAGAGCTTCCACTGCTTCAACGGGTGCGACTTGCGCTCTTTGAAGCGGCGACGCTGCTCTTTGCGGCTCACCGAGAACCAGAACTTGATGAGATGGATGCCGCTGCGCGCGAGGTTGCGCTCGAACTCGGGGACCTGGCGCATGAATTCGACATACTCCTCGTCGCTGCAGAATCCCATGACCCGCTCGACGCCCGCCCGGTTGTACCAGGAGCGGTCGAACATCACGATCTCGCCCTTCGTCGGGAGGTGTTCGACGTAGCGCTGGAAATACCATTGGCCACGCTCTTCCTCGGTCGGTTTCTCAAGGGCGACGACTCGGGCGCCCCTCGGATTGAGATGTTCCATGAAACGCTTGATAGCGCCGCCTTTCCCCGCCGCGTCTCGTCCTTCGAAGAGGATCACGATCCGCTGCCCGCTCGCGCGGACCCAGGCTTGGAGCTTGAGCAACTCGACCTGGAGACGGTATTTTTCCCGCTCGTAGTTGCGGCGAGACATGAGGTTTTTATAGGGGTATGCGCCCTCCCTCCAGTCATCGGAAAGTTCGAAGTCGGACCGGTCGCGGCGGAATCCCTTGGCAGCGGTGACGTGTTTGGAAAGAAGATGCCCGATCGCGAGGACGTCGTCGGGAGAGGCTCCTTCGAGAATGACTTCGAGGGTTTTGGAGAGATTCTCGATGCCGGTGGTGGCGGCCGTGTGGAGAATGTCCGAGACTGCCGCGGTCTTCGATTCGCGTGCCGCCGCGGTGGACTCGGAGATGGAGAAGGTCTCGATGCCTTGGACGGTGGTATCGGGAGAGACGTCCCCGCTGGCTGTCCTGCCGCGGCCGGATTTTCGTGTCGTGGCTTGGCGCTTTTTATGTGCCGCTGCCGCAGCGGTCGACTTTTTGGGGGATGTTTTTTTCATGGGGAGCTTCTCTTAGATGAACCCTGAGCAATCGTCTAGGGCAAGCCTATTCCGACTGCGGAGCAGGTTTAACTGTCACGGATTCCTGCTGGAACGGATTTGCCATATCTTCCTTTCCTCGCCTGTTCCTCGCAGCGCCAAGGGATGTTGGGCAGAAACTGTTCCGTTTGAAAGCTTGGGCAACGGCAGGCGGTTTCAGCCCCGGTTAAATGCCGGCCTTCATCTCCGTGATCTGCTTCGTCGCAATGCCGATCGGCCGGTCCAGAGGCACGCCGGCACACGCCAGCAGCGTGGTCAGCAGATCTCCCTGATTGCCCTTGGTATCGGGCAAAAACCGGCCCGTATGGAGGGAGCCTCCGCCTTTGCCAGCGACGATGAAGGGCAGATTTCCCCGGCTATGCTTGTTGCCGTCCTCGAGGCCGGAACCCCACACCATGATGCAGTTGTCGAGCAGGGTGCCGTCGCCTTCGCGGAGGTTGGCCATCTGGTTCACCATGTGGGCGAACTGGTCGATGTTGAACTTGGTGATGGCGGCGACTTTGCGGACTTTCTCGGCCTCGTTGTTGTGATGGGTCTGCGAATGATGCTCGTCTTTGAATCCGAGTTCCGGATAGGAAACGCCGTTGGGCGTGGAGCCAATGTAGGTGCTGACGCGGGTGGTGTCGGTCTGGAACGCGAGCACGTTGAGGTCGCACATCACCTGCATGTAATCGCTGCGCTTGTCTCCCTCGGGAATCTTGATCTCGATGGGCTGGGAATCGGAGGCGTGACGCTTGCTGCTGCTGACGCCGGCCTTCTCCAATGCGGCCTCTTTCTGGCGGGATTCGATGGCGGCGATGCGGCGCTCCACGGCGCGCACGCTGTCGAGGTATTCATCCAGTTTGTGCTGGTCGTCCTGGGGTAGCTTCCGGCGCAGATCCTTGGCGCCGCCGATGACCAGATCCAACATCTTCCGGTCGAGCGGATCCGTAGCCGTGACCTGTCCGGGTTTGTCGGACGTGCCGAAGAGGCGGTTCAGCACGCTGCGGGGATTGGTTTCGGCGGGGACCGCCTGGGTCGGCGAGCGGAAGCTGCAGTGCGAGTAATACCCTTCATTCAGCCCCTCCTGATTTTCTTTGTGCGTCTGCGGCATGGTGGCCAACTCCAGCGATGGCAATGACGTCAGAGCTCCGACATAGTTGGCCGCGATCTGATCCGCCGAGATCGCGATGTTGATCTGGTTCCGGGTGGCGGCATCCGGCAGGGCCGCCGTGAGCCAGGTCGAAAGTTCGAGCGCGTGGGGAGCGCCATTGAAGGGGGCGATCGGCACGCCGGAGATGCCCTTCATCAGGAGACACCGGTCGAGGACCGGACGCAGGGATTCGAGGGCCGGAGGCGGTGCCGACAGGAAGCTCTCTGGATTTTTGGGCCAGAACTGATCCATGATGACCCCGTGGGGCATGTACATGAATCCGAGGCGGACCGGTGGCTGGAACGATTTTCCTTTGGCGGATTCGGCCCAGCCCATGGTTTCCAGAAGCGGCAGGGCGAGGGATGCGCCGACGCCTTTCAGACAGGTGCGGCGATCGATGAGGAAGTTACTTCGCATGGGACGGAGAGGTGGCGGTTTCGGGAATGCGACGATTGAGGAAGGGATAACTGGTGACCACTTCGGAGATGACCGTCTGCATACGATAGCCGTCCTTGGCGACGGTTGCCATCAGGCGATCCACCACGATCTCGTCATGGCCTTCGAGTTGGCGACACAAGGCATAGGCCAGGAGCTTCTCCGTGAGGTTGCGCGCCAGTGCGTCCTTTCGTCCGGCGATGATCGCTTTCAGCTCCCGGGGGGACGAGAAATGCTTGCCTCCTGGAAGCTCGCCGGCCGCGTCGATCGCGCCGCCCGTATCGTCCTGGTCACGCCAACGGCCGATGGCATCGAAGTTTTCCAGACCGAAACCGATGGGATCGAGGATCTTGTGGCAGTTGGCGCACACGGTGTTGGTGCGGTGCAGTTCGGTGCGCTGACGCAGGGTCAGATTGGCGACTTTCTTCTGATCCTGTTTCTCCAGGGCTGGCACATTCGGCGGGGGAGGCGGCACGCGTTCTCCCAGGACCTGCTCCAGCACCCACACCCCCCGCCTCACGGGACTGGTGCGGTTGGGGAAGGAGGTTGTCGCCAGAATGCCGGGCATTCCCAAAATTCCTCCCCGATTGGCATTCGTCAGCGTCACCCGGCGCATCTTCGGTCCGGTGACGGTCTTTTCGAGACCGTAGAGGGCGGCGAGGGTTCCGTTGAGAAAGGTGTAGTCGCCGTCCACGAAACTGACCACCGACCGGTTCTCACGCACGATGCTGTCAAAGAAGAGCCGTGCCTCTTCCACCATTGCCATTCGCAGGGCGCTGGTCATTTGTGGGAACTTGGCCGTGTCGAAGGTCTTGCTCTGCAGGTCTCCCAGTCCCAGCCACTGCGTGCCAAACCCATCAAACAAGGCCCGGGAACGCGGGTCCAGGAGCATCCGCTTCACCTGCGCCTTCAGCACCGTCGGTTCATGGAGCGTGCCGCCATCGGCCAGCGCGGACAACTCCGCATCCGGCATGGTCGCCCATAACAGGTAGGACAACCGAGACGCCAGTTGATGGTCATCCAAAGGAACGATCGTCTGGCCGGTCCCGGTTTCTTTCGCGGGAGTGATGTAGAGGAACTGGGGAGAAACGAGGACCGCTTTGAGCATCAGCCGCAAGGCGGAAGGGTAGGGGAGATGGTTGGCTCGGCCCAGGTCGAATACGCCAAGCAGTACCTCCAGTTCCTCCTCGGAGGGAGGGCGGCGATAGGCGTTCCGGGCCAGCGAGCGGGCTACTTTTTTGGCTTCCGCGCGGATATCGGTCCCCGGCTTGGGCATTTCTGCTCCAAAGAGGCGCTGCTGCACTGCTGTGGGGGGCGCATCCTGGGGTGCCAGGATCCGGTCCAGGACTTCATTGGCGATCGCGAGATACTGTTCCGATTGAAGAGGGGAGAGGGTATTGAGATACCCCTCGCCAAAGACTTCGTCCGGCAATTCCTGGGCGACCGCCGGATCCACTCCGAAGAGACCATGCAGGGTGTTGCCATATTCCACCTTGGTCAGGCGACGGATCACAAACGGGCCGGGATCCTTCGGGCTGAGAAATTTGATCTGGCCAATGCTGTCGAGAAACTTTTGGCGTTCTTCCTCCGTTGGCTGCTTGTCTTCTTCCTCCGGCGGCATGTCATGGGCGCTCACATTCACGAAGGCCTGCATCCACCGTTTGCTGGAGGCCGAGTCTCCGGGATGTTTGAGGGCTGGTTGGAAATTGAGGCCTCCCTTGCTTTTCTTGTTGCCGTGACAGTCCAGGCAATAGGTCGTGACAAAAGGAGTGACCTCGTCTTTGAAGGACTTTTGGGCGTTGGCCTGGAGCGCGGCAAAATCCCTATCGTCGGCCGGCTCCGCCAGACATTCCGGGGGCGCCGCGATCGCAAAGGCGAAGAGGGTCAGGGCGATTCCGCCACTGCTGAATATTCCGGGGACTGTCATTCGAGTTTCCTGTTCGGCGGGGCACCCTATCACGAAGGAGCCTCCATTTCTTGGTCGGAATTGCGCCGGGTCCGCGGCAACGTCTGGGCGGGAACCATCTCTGGACGGGAGACCTCCCCGGGGGTAAGATTTGAAACCAGCCTGTTCGCTGGCTCGTATCACTGGTGTCTTACCCGTTCTCTTTCCGTCACCCCACCACTGAACTACCCCAATGACAACCGAAGCCAAGTGCCCCTTCAATCACAGCGCCGCTCGCGGCACCTCCAATCGCGACTGGTGGCCCAACCAGCTGAAAGTCGAATTGCTGCACCAGCATTCTGCCAAGTCCGACCCCATGGGCAAGGGCTTCAACTATGCGAAGGCATTCAAGAGCCTCAACCTCGCCGCGCTGAAGAAGGATCTCGCGAATCTCATGACCCAATCGCAAGATTGGTGGCCGGCGGACTTCGGTCACTACGGTCCTTTGTTCATCCGCATGGCCTGGCACAGCGCCGGGACTTACCGCACCGGGGACGGTCGCGGTGGTGGCGGCCGGGGCCAGCAGCGCTTCGCCCCGCTCAACAGTTGGCCGGACAATGTCAGCCTGGACAAGGCGCGTCGCCTTCTCTGGCCTATCAAGCAGAAGTATGGCCGCAAGATTTCCTGGGCTGATCTCATGATCCTCACGGGGAATGTCGCGCTCGAAACGATGGGCTTCAAAACCTTCGGTTTCGCCGGGGGCCGCGAGGACACCTGGGAGCCGGATCACGATGTCTATTGGGGCAAGGAAACGATCTGGCTGGAAGGCGACAAGCGCTATTCCGGCGACCGCGAACTTGAGAATCCGCTCGCGGCTGTCCAGATGGGTTTGATCTATGTCAATCCCGAAGGCCCGAACGGCAACCCGGACCCGGTGGCGGCCGCGCGGGACATCCGTGAGACTTTTGCCCGCATGGCGATGAATGACGAAGAAACCGTGGCGCTCATCGCGGGCGGCCACTCCTTCGGCAAAACACACGGCGCCGGCCCGGCCTCGCATGTGGGGCCTGATCCGGAGGAGGCGGGACTGGAGGAACAGGGACTGGGCTGGAGAAGCAGTTTCGGCACCGGTAAAGGTGGCGACGCCATCACCAGCGGACTCGAAGTCACTTGGACCACGACGCCCACGAAGTGGAGCAACAATTTCTTCGAGAACCTGTTCGGCTACGAATGGGAACTCACCAAGAGCCCGGCAGGAGCGCATCAATGGACCCCGAAAGAGGGATCTGGCGATGGCACCGTGCCGCATGCGCACGACGTCTCCCAAAAGATTGCTCCCTCCATGCTGACCACGGACCTCGCGCTCCGGTTCGACCCGGCTTACGAGAAGATTTCCCGGCGTTTCTTGAAAAGTCCGAAACAATTCGCCGACGCCTTCGCCCGAGCCTGGTTCAAGCTGACGCACCGCGACATGGGACCCCGTTCTCGTTACCTCGGGCCGGAGGTGCCGAAGCAGGAACTCCTCTGGCAAGATCCCATTCCCGAGCTGAATCACAAATTGGTCGGTGAGAAGGAGATCACCTCCCTGAAAAGCAAAATCCTGGCATCGGGTTTGTCGATCCCGGAAATGGTCTCCACCGCCTGGGCTTCAGCGTCCACGTTCCGCGGCTCCGACAAACGCGGTGGCGCGAACGGCGCCCGGATTCGTCTCGCTCCCCAGAAGGATTGGGCCGTCAACGAGCCGAAACAATTGGCGAAAGTGCTGAAAACCCTCGGTGGCATCCAAAACGACTTCAATCAGAAGGCCAAAGGTGGCAGGAAGGTCTCGCTGGCAGACCTGATCGTGTTGGCCGGCTCCGTCGGGGTCGAGGCGGCCGCTAAGAAAGCCGGTGTCACCGTGAAAGTGCCCCTCACGCCGGGACGCATGGATGCCTCCCAGAAGCAGACCGATGCCGAATCGTTCGCGGTGCTCGAGCCCATCGCGGACGGCTTCCGCAATTATCTCAAAGGCAATTACAGCGTGTCCGCCGAGGAATTGCTGATCGACAAGGCGCAACTGCTGACCCTCACCGCCCCTGAAATGACGGTATTGATCGGCGGCATGCGCGTTTTGAACACCCAGCCCAATGGCGCCAAACACGGCGTCTTCACCCAGCGTCCCGAAGCCCTGACCAACGATTTCTTCGTGAACCTGCTCGACATGGGAACGGAGTGGAAACCGGTGTCGGAGGCGGCGGATCTGTTTGAAGGCCGCGATCGCAAGACCGGCTCCGTCCAATGGACCGGCACACGGGTCGATCTCGTCTTTGGTTCCAACTCCCAGCTGCGTGCCCTGGCGGAAGTCTATGGCACGGCGGACTCGCAGCGGAAGTTCATCAAGGATTTCGTGGCTGCTTGGACCAAAGTGATGAATCTGGACCGTTTCGACCTCGCCTGATTTCCGTATCTAGACTTGCCAGAACGTCCCGGATCCCAGGCAGGTCCGGGGCGTTTTGAGTCAAGAGTTCGTCGGGTTTCCGATGATGGGGCTCTCGGCCCCGGTTTCCTCAGCGACCACCCGCGATCTGCAGCAATTCGACCTGGAAGATCAGGTCACTATTAGGCGGGATCTGGTTGCCAACCGATTGGCTGCCATAGGCCAGACGGGAGGGAATGTGAAGCAGCCACTTGTCGCCCGGTTTCATGAGTTGGAGCGCCTCTGTCCAACCGGGAATCACCTGCCCGACCCCAAAGGTCGTCGGCTGACCTCGATCATAGGAACTGTCGAAGACGGTGCCATTGTTCAGCGTTCCACGGTAATGCACCGTCACCGAATCGCTGAGGCTGGGCGAACGCCCGTTGGCGGCACCGGATGACAGCACCCGGTATTTCAGGCCGCTCGCGGTGGTCACGAATCCATCACTGCTTGCGACTCCCGGCTGCGGCAGGGACGGCTGCATCGCCGGAGGCGGAACGTCCGGTGTCGCCGGGGTAGTTTTGCAGCCCGCGAGCAGCAGGAGGAGGGCAGAACTCAAGAAAAAGGGAAGTGACTTCATGGCAAACTCAGTAGGGTGATCGGCGCTCAGGAATGGGCATCCGGACTGGAGTGATGTGGGCCACGATTTCCATCGGCGCAATGACGAATCTTCTGTGGAGAGGGGAGGGGGAAGCCAAAAGCATCGCGCAGGCTCTCGCCGACAAATACCCTCCGACCCCAAAATCTGCCAAAGCAGCAAGGGGCCTGGAGCGACGTGTTTCACACCATGAGCCAGCCACGGAATCCTCTCGCGGCATAATAAGACTGGGCACCGTTGTGCCCCACGAAGATCCGGCCGTAGCGACGCTCACAGTAGAGCGCGCCGCCACGTTCTCTGATCTCGGACGGGGTTTTCACCCAGCTCGATGTTTTCGTATCGAAGTCTCCCAAACTCTGCAGGTCCAGATACTGCGCCTCCGTGAGAAGCTCGATCCCAATGTCCGCGGCCAGATCCATGGCGGTGGTTTTTGGTTGGTGTTCTTTCCGGGATTCCAAGCCTGCGCGGTCGTAACAGACGCTGACGCGGCCTTTGGGAGTTTCAGCGGAACAGTCAAAGAAGAGGTATTCGCCCGTGTGACGATCCAGGCCCACCACATCCGGTTCCCCGCCGGTCTGTTCCATTTCATGAAGTGACCACAGCTTGGCAGCCTGGATCTCGAGTCTGGCTTGGACTTCCGCCCACGCAATGCCTTGATGTCGCTTCAGGTGGCTTTCAAAGCGGGCCTTCAAGGTCCTGAGCAGGTCTTCGCGTTGGGTGGCTGACAACTTCTTTGGTGGGATTTTCATGTGAGGCCGCGCTGGGATCAAACGAAGAACCGTTGCGCCAATCCGACCCGCCGTTCAAGTCGCGATAGCACTCCCTTCGCCGGAGTCTCTCTCTCCTGCCAATTCCCCACCATCCGCGCCAGAACCCTTGGAGGGCGGCGCAGGCAAGAGTTGCCAGCGTCCGGCATTTCGGCTATCACTCGAGCGTCCCGATCTTCTCTTGGCGGATCGACGGCTTTTGGCGCCGCCGGAAACTCAGCAAGAACCTGCCTGACCCCATGAACAGAAAAATCGAATCCTTTTGCCTCGCCCTGTTGCTCTGTTCTGTTCCCGCATTTGGTGAGGCGCAGCAACGCGGCGATGAAAAGCTGGCTGCTCTGCGGGCACTGAAGATCGACGCCGGAACGATCACTCTGGTGGAGCGCGATGCGACCGCCACGAAGACGGTCGTGAAGCTGGTGCTCCATCCTGCGAAGGGCTCAAACATCAACGTCGAAGTCTGGCTGCCCGATGCCAACCAATGGAACGCCCGCTTTCTCGGACTCGGCAATGGCGGCGCGGCCGGGCACATCAATTCCGGCAGTCTGGCAGCCGCGAGTGCCGGTGGATACGCCGTGGCGACGACGGACATGGGCACCGCGCCGAATCCCGACTCCGGCATCGGCAATCCGGAAGTGTGGAAGGACTTCGGCTTCCGTGCCACTCATCTCATGACGGTCGTGGGCAAGCAGATCGTGCGGGCGCATTACGGCAAAAATCCGGAGCTTTCGTATTTCAGCGGTGGCTCGACCGGGGGGCAGCAGGCCTTGCAGGAAGCGCAACGTTATCCCGAGGATTACGATGGCATCTCGGCTGCCGTCGCCGCGCATTGCCGCACACCGCTGCACGCCTACTTCCTCTGGAACGATCAGATTCTGAAAAAGTGCCCCTTCACGAAGGAGCAGGACGCCAGCGTCATGGCTGCCGCGAATGAGTTCATGGCGGCGAGCGAAATCCCCGCAGTGGCTGGCAAGTTCGTCTCCGATCCTCGCTGCTCCGCGCAGGACTTCGAGGCCGTCATCGCGCTGGCGCGGAAAAAGGACGCCACCCTCACCGACGAACACGCCGCGGCCTTGCGGAAACTCTTCGACGGTCCACGCCACGCCGTGACTGGTGAGCGCCTCTTCAACGGCATCCCGCTCGGCAGTTCCATCGGGGCCTCGCACGGACACCTCTATCTCTTCAACTGGGTCTTCGGCAAAGACAAGCCGTTGGATGAGATCAACTTCGGCGCGGACATCGACACCTACACCGCCACACTCGCGCCCTATCTCAGCGCGGAGAATCCTGACCTCAGCGCCTTCGCCAAGCGCGGCGGCAAGCTGATCATGACGCTCGGCACCGCCGATTCCGTCGTGCCCTACCACGCCTCGATTGATTACTACGAGCGCGTCATCGAGCGCCTCGGCGGACTCGATCCGGTGCAGTCCTTCTTCCGTTTCTACGTCGTCCCCGGCCTGGCCCACGGAGGTGGCCCTGGCATCAATCAGCCGCCAAACCTCCTCGACGCCGTGCGCTCCTGGCGCGAGACCGGCACTGCGCCCTTTGCGTTGCTGGGGCGGCATGGAGAGAATGGCAAGACTCTATGGGAGATGCCGATTTATCCATATCCAACACAGACGGGATGGAATGCAGCCACCAAAAACTTCGAGCCAGTGGCTGGCAAACGCGGAGGCGTGGAACGGATCGCCGAGCGATTTCGTCCGCCTGCTGCCGAGTGAGACACAACCGCCGAGGAACGAAAGCCCACCCAGTTGGGCCCCGCAGTTCAACAGGAGACCGGTCCAAACGCGCGCCGTCCCCGCGTGTGACCTTTGAGCGACCGGGCAAACTTGGTGCAGAGTCGGTTGCCGATTCGGATAGGAAAATCTCGCCAATTTCGGGTCTGCAGCTACTTTGTCACCTTTGTAGACCTGCGGTGTGGCTATAGTTAGCCTCCGGCATTCCTTTTTTTCAGAAAATTTGTCCTCCCTGTCCTTGGCGCGCAACCTTGTTCGTCGGTAATTGGAACACTTCACTCCATGAACACCCAAATCTTCATCAACCTCCCCGTCGCGGACCTCCCGCGATCCCTCGCTTTCTTCGAGGCGCTAGGCTTCTCGCACAATCCGCAGTTCAGCGATGATACGGGGGCTTGCATCGTGATCAACGAGCATATCCACGTCATGGTGCTCACGCATCCCAAGTTCCTCCAATTCACACCGAAGACCATCTGCGACACCAAGAAATCCGTGGAAGTGCTGAACTGCCTCAGTTGCGATAGTCGTGAGCAAGTCGAGGATCTGGTCGCGAAAGCAGTCGCTGCTGGCGGCTCCATGTATGCCGAGCCAAAGGATTACGGTTTCATGTATCAGCACAGCTTTGCCGATCCCGATGGCCACTGCTGGGAACTCTTCCACATGAGCGCGATGCCGCCGAAAGCCTGAACGGTTGAACTTTGCCGCTCTCATTGAATCGTCACATTCAGCCATCCAACCGAACGCCACTATGATCAAGCAAGCGCTCATCCTCTCCATCTTCGCCCTCGTGGGGCTCCCGGCATGTCAGACTGCCAGGACCAACCAGGCAGCCTGTAGTGAAATGCCTCCTTATCAGGGATCAGCCGCTTTCGAGCGGATGAAGTCACTGGTCGGCAAGTGGACGGCTGATTCGCCGATGATGGGGAAAATGAACACTGAGTTTCGCCTCATCGCCGGTGATTCGGTGATTGAGGAGCGATTCGCCGAAGGCACACCAATGGAGATGCTGAGCATCTATCACGATGTGAAAGGCAAGCTCATGATGACGCACTACTGCATGCTGCGAAACCAGCCGAGAATGATGCTCACAAAGAGCACGACGGACTCACTAACCTTTGATCTGGTGTCCACTCCTGGCTTGAACGTCTCGAAAGACAAGCACATGCACGGAGCCACCTACACTTTCATTGATCGGAACCACTTCAAGCTGGAAGGCGTTTCCTGGGACAATGGAAAAAGCACTCCCTGCGGTCCTCCTGTCATTTTCACGCGCAGATAGTTGGGCGGAACTCGCGCCACGCTGCAACTCGATTCCCCACAGCCAACCACACACCCCATGATCAAAAAAATCCTCCTCGGCCTCGTCACCATTATCGCCATCATCCTCGTTGTCGCCGCGTTCAAATCGCCGGATTTCCGCGTGGAGCGCAGTCTCACCATCGCGGCGCCGCCTGAGGCGTTGTTCGGCTGGTTCAACAGCCCGAAAAAGTTCGATGAGTTCAATCCCTGGCTGAAGCTCGATCCCACCGCGAAGACCGAATACACCGGTCCTGAAGCAGGCGTCGATGCGGTGGCAACCTGGGCGGGCAAAGCGACCGGCAAAGGCAAGGCCACCATCATCGAGAGCACGCCAAACGAACTCATCCGCCTGCGTATGGACTGGATTGAGCCCCTGGAAGGTGTCAGCACCGTTGACTACAGCTTCAAGCCGGAGGGCGACAAAACGACGGTCACATGGTCCATGTATGGCAAAAGCAACTTCATGGGGCGCCTGATGAGCATCTTCATGGACTGCGATTCCATGTGCGGCCCACAGTTTGAAAAGGGTCTCGCTGATCTCGACACGCTCGTCACCAGCACGCCCGCCAAATAACGATTCACCAATCACACACCCTGAAAACGCCTGGAACATACATCGACGGCTTTCTCCTGCCCGTCCCCAAAGCCAGACTCGAGGACTATCGCAAGATCGCTGAGCAGGCTGGCGCTATTTGGCTGGAGCACGGAGCGTTGCAATACACGGAGTGTGCCATAGATGATTTGGGAGCGGAGTTCTGCCGCTCATTCGTCGAGACCGCAGCGGCAAAGGAGGACGAGACCGTCATCTTCGCCTGGGCAGTCTTTGCTGACCGCACCGCGCGTGATGCTGCCAACGCCGCCATCATGGCCGACGAAAGGCTAGCCGGTCTGTGTGGCGAGTCGGGCCAAATCTTCGACTCCAAGCGCATGTCATTCGGTGGTTTCAAAACCATCGTTTCTCACTGATTCCCAGTCCCATTTTCGTCTGAAGATGCCCAACCCCGCTGGAACGACCACCATGAATACGCACACCGAGCACGACTATCTCGTTATCTCCCGCGGCCAGTGGGACAAAGACGTTTCCCCAACCGACATCCAGCAAGCCATCGACGACTTCTACGTCTGGCTCACCAGTGCTATCGAGGCTGGCAAAATGAAGATGGGCAGCCGACTCGGGCTCACCGGAGCGACCGTGTCCAAGCACAGCCTCCTGACCGACGGCCCCTTCGGTGAAGCTAAGGAAGCCGTCGGCGGCTACTGGTTCATCGTGGCCGACACCCTCGAAGAAGCCGCGCAAATTGCAGCGGGCAATCCCTGCCTGAAGTGCGGTTTGTTCTATGAAATCCGTCCGCTCGATCCAGCGCGCTGTGCGGTCGACACCGTCACCACGGAAACCGCAGGTCGATAGCCCCATTGAATCATTCAACATTATTCTCACCCTCAAGATCCACACACACCATGAATACATTACGCAATCCCGTCGGATGGTTCGAACTCTATGTGCAAGACATCGAGCGAGCCAAAGCCTTCTATGAGGAGACTTTCCAGGTCACGCTTCAGCACCTCCCGAGTCCCGCGGGACTTCCCATTGAGATGTGGGCCTTCCCCATGGAAATGACGGCTCCGGGAGCCTCCGGCGCCCTTGTGAAGATGGCAGACAAAGACTCTGGTGGTGGTGGCACCATCATCTACTTTTCCTGCGCTGACTGCGCCATTGAAACTGCTCGCGCCGCCGCGAATGGTGGCCGCATCCATCAGGACAAGTTTGCCATCGGCGACTACGGCTTCTGCTCCCTCGTCTGTGACACCGAAGGCAACATGATCGGCCTGCACTCCCAGCAATGACGCCATGAACCCCCAACAGCCCACCAACGAACACCTTCTCTTTGTGCGCGGCACGCACTGGAATCACGGCATGTCGCCGAGCGAACTTCAGCGCGTCATGACCGACTTTTACGCCTGGGTTGAAGACCTCAACACACGAGGCATCCTGCGGGGTGCGCAGCCCTTGATGGAAGAAGGCAAGCTGGTCTCCGGCACGCGCGGAGCCGCAGTCACCGATGGCGTCTTCGCTGAATCGAAGGAAGCCATCGCCGGCTATTTCCTGCTCGGCGTGGATACGATGGATGCCGCGTTGGAAATCGCCGGGGCCTGCCCCATCCTCGCCCACGGAGCTCAGATCGAGGTGCGTCCGATTGCCGACCTCTGCCGACCGATGGCCGAAGTGAAGGCTGCCGATCAATCCTGATCGCCTTCGCTTTTTCCACCTTACCAAGCCTCCCCCCACGCACGACAGAGAGTTCCTATCCTTCTTCAATCGTCAATCCTTGTTCATCAAACATCAATCCACCACTCCACCGCCATGACATCACCCTACGTTCAGCCTTACCTCTTTTTTGGCGGCAAATGCACGGCCGCTCTCGACTACTACACGAGGCATCTCGGTGCCGAAGTTGTCATGCTGATGCGCTACCAGGAGGCACCCGAACCACCGCCGCCAGGCATGGTGCCCGATGGCTGGGAGGAAAAGATCATGCACGCCGCGTTTCGCATCGGCAGCAGCGTGCTCATGGGCTCGGACGGTTGCGACGAAGAGCCTGGCAAAAACAGTCACTGCATGTCGCTCACTATGCCCGATGAAGCCGAAGCCCAGCGTGCCTTCAGCGCTCTCGCCGATGGCGGCACCATCACCATGCCGATCGGTAAGAGCTTTTGGTCGCCCTGCTTCGGCATGGTGACGGACGCGTTTGGGATTCACTGGATGGTCACCATTCCCGAAGCCAAAGCCTAATTCATCGCGATCATGCTGGAAACACCTGAACTCATCAACGTAACGCCGCAAACCACGGCCGTGATTCGTCTTCACATCCCTTGCGAGGAATGCCCACAGTATTTCGGCCCCGCAGTGACCGAGCTTTTTGAGGAGCTGGGTAGGCAAGGCATCGCGCCCACGGGGCCGTTATTCGATCATCACTTCGCTGCGCCGGATACGCATTTCGATTTCGAGATAGGGGTGCCTACTTCGAAGCCGGTGACTCCCAATGGTCGCGTTATCGCGAGCGAACGTCCAGCGTTTCGCGCCGCGAAAGCCGTGCTCGTCGGCGACTACGAACAGCTTTCCGAAGCATGGCCCGAGTTCATGCAATGGATCGCAGCTCAAGGACTCCAACCCGCCACCGACTTCTGGCAAGTCTTCGCGAAAGGCCCGGAGTCCCACCCTGATCCGGCCACCTATCGCACGGAGCTGATCCGTGCGCTGCAAAGCTAAAGTCATTCTCCTCCTCTCAATTATCATATGCTGTCATCAACCGCTCCCTCGCCGCTCTCCGAACGCGAAATCGTCATCACCCGCGACACCCACGTTTCCCCCGAGAAGCTCTTCGCGGGCTGGACCGATCCGGAAGCCTATCCGAAATGGTTCTGTCCGAGGCCCTGGTATGTCAGCGATGTGCAGCTCGATGTGCGCCCCGGCGGCTTCAACAGCATGATCATCTGCGGCCCTGATGGCGAGCGGTTTCCAAATCGCGGCGTCTATCTCGAAGTCGTTCCGAACGAAAAGCTCGTCTTCACGGACTGTTTCTTTGCCGATTGGGAGCCGAACCCTGATTTCATGTTCGTCGGCATCCTCACCTTCGAAGCCCTGCCGGGTGGGGGTACCCGCTACACGGCCAAAGCCCGCCACTGGACCAAGGAAGCCTGCGAGAAACACGCCGCGATGGGGTTTCACGACGGTTGGAACAAGGCCTTCGATCAGCTCGTCGAACTGGTTGGCCAAACCTCTTCACCAGATGCATGACGCCCAGTTTCATAGTCATCGGATCGTGCCCTTTCCGCGCAGCCAAGTTTTCGCCGCGCACCGTGATCCGGCCAGCCTGGCCGCTTGGTGGGGTCCTGCCGGCTTCACGAATACCTTCCAGGAGTTCGAGTTTCGCGAGGGTGGTCGCTGGCAATTCACGATGTGTGGACCCGATGGCGGGAACTACGACAACCTGTGGATCTTCCGTCGCATCGTGACCGACGAGTGCCTCGAGATGCGGCACGACTGCGCGCCCTTTTTCACCATGACGATCACGCTCACCGATGTGCCAGATGGCACACATGTCGACTGGGTGGCAACCTTTGATGACGCCAAAGTGCTTGCTGCGTTGCTCTCAATGATCTTGAAGGCGAATGAAGAGAACTTCGACCGTCTCGAGACCGTGCTCGCTCACAGCAATGGATCCGACTAACCGGAACGTCGCATCATCATGAGCAAAGTCACTCCCTGCCTCTGGTTTGACACGAATGCCGAAGAAGCCGTTGCCTTTTACCTGGGCGTCTTCCCCGATTCACGCATTCTCGAAATCTCCCGCTATCCCGAGTCTGAGCATCCGGCGCATCTGGGTCGTGCGGGAACCGTGCTGAGTATTGCCTTTGAGCTGCAAGGTCAGACCTACACGGCCCTGAATGGAGGACCGCAGTTCAAATTTACTGCCGCCGTGTCGCTTCAAGTGATGTGCGACACCCAGGAGGAGATTGACAGCTACTGGTCAAAGCTGACAGTTGATGCTCCAGAAGAAGCTCAGCAGTGTGGATGGCTGCAGGACAAGTTCGGCCTGTCCTGGCAGGTCGTTCCACGGGAAATCGCTTCCTTGATGGCCCACGCAGACCCAGCCGTGAGCGCCCGCGTGATGCGTGCCCTTTTGACCATGACCAAACTCGACATCGCCACACTCAAAGCCGCAGCATCGCAATAACCCATGCCTATCGAAGAACAACCCATCGTGCCCTTCGCCAGCGCCGCGGCGTTTCGACGTTGGTTGAAAACGAACCATGCGAAGCACCAGGGCATCTGGATGCAACTCGCGAAGAAGGACAGCGGGATCGCCAGCATTACCTACGCGGAGGCCTTGGACGAAGCGCTCTGCTATGGCTGGATCGACGGACAAAAGAAGAGCCACGATGCCCAGTATTGGCTGCAGAAATTCACCAAGCGCGGCCCGCGCAGCGTGTGGTCAAAGATCAACATCGGCCACATCGAGCGCCTCACCAACGAAGGCCGGATGCAATCCGCAGGCCAGGCCGTTGTCGATGCCGCGAAAGCCGATGGCCGCTGGGAACAGGCGTATCATTCCTCGAGGACCCATGAGTTGCCCGAGGATTTCCTTGAGGCTGTGCGCGCGCATGCCGAAGCCAAGGCCTACTTCGACACGCTCAACACTGCCAACCGCTATGCCATCTACTTCCGCCTCACGACCGCCAAGAAACCCGAGACCAGGGCGCGACGATTCGAGCGATTGCTCGAAATGCTGAAGCGCGGCGAAAAGCTTCACTGACTTCATCATGCCGGTATTTGTCGCACTCCTCCGTGCCGTCAATGTTGGTGGCACAGGCAAGCTGCCCATGGCAGAACTCAAGGCTATGTGCGAAGCCGAGGGGCACACCCAGGTCCAGACTTATATCGCCAGCGGCAACGTCGTCTTTGGGTCCAAGACTTCCGCGCCAGTGATCAGAGCCGCCCTGGAAGCGCGACTGCAACTCTACATGGGAAAAGCTGTCGGGGTCTTCGTTCGCACCGCCGCAGAGTTGCATGACGTGTGGCAAGCCAATCCATTTCCAGATGCCCCCGCCAGCCGGGTGATGGTTCACTTCCTGCACGATTGCCCGCCCTTGGCTGCCCTCGAGCATCTCAAAGGCCGGCAGCGGGAGGAACTGAAGCTTGGCCACCGCGAAATCTACGTCCACTATCCCGAAGGTCTGGGTTCCTCAAAGCTCGTCATTCCCGCTGCCAAGACCGGGACCGGGCGCAACCTGAACACCGTGGCCAAGCTTGCAGAACTCGCCTCCAAGGTCTCTGCATGAACCCCACCCAAGTCACCGAGCATTTCTTTCGCCAGGAAGGCGCCCGTCTCGTTGCCACGCTCACCGCGCACCTCGGCACGCATCAATTGCAACTCGCCGAAGATGTGGTCCAGGAATCGCTCGTCCGCGCCTTGCAAACCTGGCCCTATCGCGGCGTGCCCGACAACCCCGCCGCATGGCTCACGCGAACGGCCAAGAACCTCGCCCTCGATCATTTGCGACGCCAGCAACGATGGAACACCAAGCAGGGCAGCATCGCCGCGGAACATGAGCGTTGGCTTTCCACCTCCGTCGATGAGACATACGACACCTTCGCGGATGACACCCTGCGCCTGATGTTCGTCTGTTTTCATCCGCAGCTCTCCGTGGAAGCCCAGACGGCGCTGGCCCTGCGCACCCTCTGCGGACTCGGCCCTGGGGAAATCGCCGCGGCCTTCCTCACCAGCGAGTCCGCCATCGCCAAGCGGCTGGTGCGGGCGCGCCAACTCATCCGGGAACTGGCCCTGCCTTTCGCCGTGCCGGAGCCCGCCCATCTGCCGGAGCGGCTCGACGGCGTTCTCGGCACGCTCTATTTGCTTTTCAACGAAGGCTACAAAGCCAGCACCGGGGACCGTCTCGTGCGCGAGGATCTCTGCCATGAGGCCATCCGCCTCGTCACGCTCCTCACCGAGCATCCGGCCACCCAGGTGCCACGCGCGTTCGCCCTGCTCGCGCTCATGTTCTTCAATGGCGCGCGACTCCTCGCTCGCACCGATGACGCGGGCAACCTGTTGCGCCTTCACGAGCAGAATCGCAGCGCCTGGGATCAATCGATGATCCATCGCGGCATCCAATGCCTCGGTCACGCGGCGCAGGGCGATACCATCAGCGAGTATCATCTCGAAGCCGGGATCGCCGCCTGCCACTCCACCGCGTCCGATGAAGCCAGCACGAACTGGCCGCGCATCCTCGCGCTCTACGATCAACTTCTCAATCTCAAGGCATCGCCCGTCGCCGCCATGAATCGAGCGGTGGCGGTCGCCCGCGTGAATGGCCCGAAAGCCGGGATGGAAGCGCTCGACGCCATTAAGGATCGGAGCCGGCTGGAGTCGTATCACTTGTTCCATGTCATCCGGGGCACCTTCGCCGCCGAACTTGGCAACCCGCTTGTGGCGCTCACGCATTTCCGCCAAGCTGGAAACCTCGCGACACTCCCCGCCGAGAGGGATTTTATCGCTCGCAGGATCGAACAATGGGAGGACGACAAAACCTGAGCCTGCTATGTAAGTCCATTCCCCACTTCATGCCTGACTCCACCGCGCTCCCCATTTGGAAAATTCACGCCGACCTCCTGCGCACGCTGCAAGGCGGCAATCGCCTGGTGCTGGTGGCCCCCACAGGCTCGGGGAAGACGACGCAGGTGCCGCAGATGCTGCTGGATGCGGGGATCGCGGGGGAGAAGATGATCGTGGTGCTGCAACCCCGGCGGGTGGCGGCCCGCTCGGTGGCGACGCGGGTGGCTTGGGAACGTGAGGGGAAGCTCGGCGCTGAGGTCGGGTATCAGATTCGGTTTGATGACCACACGAGCGTGGGGACTCGCATTTGCTTTGTCACGGAGGGCATTCTGCTGCGATGGCTTCAGGATGATCGCGCATTGGAGAACATCGGGGCAGTGGTCTTCGATGAGTTCCACGAGCGGAACTTGCTCAGCGATGTCGCGCTGGCGTTGGTGAAACATTTGCAGCAGACACACCGGCCGGATTTGGCGATGGTGGTGATGTCGGCCACGTTGGATACGGAGCCGGTGGCGGCGTATTTGGATCAATGTCCGATCCTCGTTTCCGAGGGGCAAAGTTATCCCGTGGAAGTGGGCTATCTGAAGCTCCCCGACCAGCGACCGATCACGGTGCAAGCGGCGGAGGCCGTCGAGCGCATCCTCCATGACGAGTCGCCCGGCGACATCCTCGTCTTCATGCCGGGGCGCGGCGAGATCAATGGCACGCTGGATGCCTTGCGCGGGCTGAGAACGCGGGAGCGCGTGGCCTGCATCCCGTTGCATGGCGAACTGGAACCGCAGGAACAGGACCGCGCGTTTGCTCCGAACGCGCTGCGCAAAGTGATCGTCGCCACCAACGTCGCGGAGACCAGCATCACCATCGACGGCATCCGCCATGTCGTTGACAGCGGCGTCGCCCGGGTGGCCCGTTACGATGCGGAGCGCGGCATCGGCACGCTGTTGCTGGAGCCGATCAGCCGGGCCAGTGCGGATCAGCGCAAAGGCCGTGCAGGACGCACCGCGCCGGGCACTTGTCATCGCCTGTGGACCGCCATCGGCCACAAGAGCCGCGAGGAACGCAATACGCCGGAGATCCAGCGCAGCGACCTCGCCGAAGTCGTGCTGCTGCTGCACTCGCTCGGGATCCGGGAGGCGGCTACGTTTGACTGGCTGGACAAACCCGATCCGCAGGCCGTCGTGCGTGCTGAGCGTCTGCTCACGATGCTCGGGGCGTTGCTCGGTACCGAGCTCACGGCCATCGGTTGCCAAATGCTGCGCCTGCCGATGCACCCGCGCTACTCGCGCATGGTGATCGAGGCCAGCCAGCGTGGCTGCGTTCCCGATGCCGCCTTGTGCGCCGCGTTGGTCAGTGGTCGCGATTTGCTCGCTCGGCTGGATCGCGATGATGCGCAAACCAAAGCCGCCCGCGAGATGTTCGAGGACAGCGCGGACTCTGATTTCATCACGCTGATGCGAGCCTATGACTTCGCCAAAGCGAACGGCTTCAGCTTTGAGCGCTGCCGCAGCTACGGCATCAACGCCCAAGTCGCCCGCCAGGTAGAGCAGACCTGCCAGCAGATCCTGCAAGCCGCCCACCAGCAGCGCCTCTACGACCGTGATGCCGCACCCGCCAGCCCAGCTAAAAACGACGAAGCCCTGCTGCGCTGCCTCATGGCCGGCTTCGTCGATCAACTCGCCAAACGCCGCACTCCCGGCAAGCCCGAGTGCGATCTCACCGATCAACGCCAAGGCGAGCTCGTGCGCGAAAGCGTGGTGACCGACGCCGCTTATTTCGTTGCCGCCAATCTGCGCGAAACCCCGTCGCGCCAGACCCTGCTCAGCCTCGCCACCGCCGTGCAGCCCGCGTGGATCGCCGAGATGTTTCCCCAGCATCTGAGCACCACCGTGGAGCATCTATTCGATGCCCAGAACAAGCGCGTCGCCGCCATGAAGCTCACGCGCTATCGCGATCTCGTCATCGAGCAAAAGTCCCAGCAGCGCGACCTCGATCCCATCGCCAGCGGACGCTGCCTCGCCGAAGCCCACCGCGCCGGGGCCTTCGACCTGCCGCTGATGGATCATCGGCTGAAGCAGTTCATCGCCCGCGTGAACCTCGTCCACGCCACCCTGCCCGAACTCGAGTTCGCCCCCTTCGACGAAGCCGCCCTCACCACCAGCCTCGCCCGCGCC
>JADZAX010000100.1 GCA_020852405.1 Verrucomicrobiales bacterium | reverse complement strand
CGGCTTTCCATTGAAAGAGAGAACCTAAACCTATAGAATAAGAACTATCGGATCGCTCCGCTCTCACAACTTAATCTGACAAATCACTGGCTCCGCTTCGCGGGCCACCTCTCTCCCGCCGATGTTCCCGGAATTTCTGAACATCCTGGCCGCGTTGCGCAAGCTGCTGCCGTTCGTTCTCGACGACGGGTTGGAAGCGCACTCGGGAGTCCTTTTCCCGGGCCAATTGGCCAAGGGGGGCGGCCATCCTCAGGTGGTGCTGTCCCGAATCGTCCGAGTCAGGCCCGAGTTCCCTCTGGGCGCTCCAAGTGCGGGGAGGACGCGCGGATTCATGATTGCGTCGGTACTGACTGGACGATTCAACGCGTTGCTCCCACCCATGGTCGTCACGATGCTCCCACCGTTCATGAGAATATACCGGATCGTAGCCATACCGGTAGGACTGGAACGCATATGAAGAGTAGAACCCTCTCTTGTCATAGCTCGAGGCATAGTAGTCACCGAAGTAGTAATGGCTGTAGTGTGGCCGGAGGAAGAGATGTTCCACCAGCGCGACAAGATCGATGACAATCGCCGGTGAGTAGCGGTAATCCCTTTGTGAAAAGCGATTCGATTCAAAATAGACCGGGGCAAATAGGACCCCACGTCGTGCAAGGGTGTAATCCCAGTAGCCATCGACAAAGATGTATCCTCGCGGCGTCCAAACATAATGGGAAGGGATCCATTCCCAATCAGACCGGCCTTCATCCCAGTAACCAGGCCTCCACGCGTAGCTCTCGTCGCGCCAGACCCAGCAACCCGGGGTCCAACCATAGTCCGATGACGGCGCTGCGATGTTAGGACCGGCTTCCACGGTCTCCGGAGGCCGGGGGAGATAGGTCGTATCCTGGGCAGTGGAGTCAGCCCAGTACCCGGAAGTCCATTGATTCCCTCCCGTGGTTGGCGCCCAATATCCGGAGATCCATTCGCGCCCTGGCGGCAAGGCACGCCAGGTGCCACTGATCCACAAAAAGTCGCTCCGTTCGTCATCCCACGCCCAGTAGCCCGGAATCCAGGTAATGTTGTCCCCTTCCGGCCTCACGTCCGGCGGCACTTCGTCGATCGGTTCAGGCGGGACTTCCTCCACGATGAGACCCGGCTCAGGATTATAACTGACGATACCGGCAAATGCCTCATGGACAGGACCGCGGGTGAGCACCTGTTCCCCCAGGGAGTCGTTGTCAGGCTCTCGGACCTGACCGTTGGCGGTTCCACCGTTGATCCCGAAAAAGACGGCAAGCAAGGCGACGACGCCACAGTTTAAAACCCGGCGAGGAACGGCGCCTGAGTCTTTGTTGGGAATTTTTGGGGTTGGTTTCATTTTCATCATTCGATTGGAGTTGAATTGGTCGTTGCCGGACGAGCGGCACCCACAGAAGCGCCGGAAAGTCGGTTTTGCCCCGGACTCAGCCGCCTGCTCTGCGGAATCAGGCTGAAGCATCACACCGTGCCCTCCAGCAGCAGCAGACGGCTGCAGTGCAGGTAAAGCGGAGATTCCTTGATCTCCGACAACAGGGATGCCTTGATCGGCCCGTTCCCCTGTGACTGCCGGCACCAAACAGGGGGACCAGTCCGTATGGATTGGGTTTTCTGTTCTGGAATTCTGCTCCAAGGGGAGACCTGCGGTCATGGCAATGGCTGGTTCTTCACTGATGACACAATGTGCTTCAAGCCTGATCCCGCGCCATGGGGTGTACCCCTACCCGACGGGTTGACCGTTGCCTTTCAGGCAAATTCCGGGCTGCCGCAGTGATCAGTGCAGGAAAGACGGATTGAGGCGTCAGGCATGCGGTGCCCGGAGGCGCGGTGAAACGGGTGGCGCGGGTTCTGGTTCATCGTCGTCCGAATGAAGCAGGCTTCCGGCACCTTGAACTCTCCACCTATCATTTCCGCCGCGGCGTGAACCGCCTTCATGCCACTCCCCTTCGTTATCGCTGGTAACGTCCCGGCTTCATGATCTGAGGTCCACCACTTTTCGTGTGGGTGACAAGGAGGATTCTCCCCTCCGCGAAGCCTGTGCACCCCATCGGAATGAAAGTAGGGAAACACCCCATGGTGCCTCCCGGATGGGAAAGCGAGACTCTGGTGCAGCTATCAGAACAAGAACCCAGCCCATCCAATCATGAAACGAATCACCCTGACACTACTCGCGCTCTCCCTTTGCTTCACCGTGGGCTGCAACCCTCAAAAAGCGGTGATCGACACCAAGACCGAAGCCACCAACAACGAGATCGAGCATCAGAAGAAAGCCCTGGACGCCGCAGCCAAGGATTCCGCCAAGCAGGCTGACGTCAACGCCGTGACTGCCAAAGCGAACCTCGAAGCCGAGAAGGTCGCCGTCGGGGCCAAACTCGATGCCGCCAAGACGACGGCTGACGCCGATGCCATTGCCGAAAAGGCAAGCATCGAAGCCTCCAGGATTGCCGCCCAGGCGCAACTCGATGCTGACAAGAAAAAGACCGACGCCGACGCCGTGGCCGAAAAGGCGCGAGTGGATGCGAAGCAACAATAAGCAATGAAGTGACTGGGAGTTCTGGCCGGACGACCTTAGTCCGGCCGGCTCCCATTGAAAAAATGTCGTCCCACATGGGGCTTGGACGGTTTCATCAACGCGGACAACAAGAACTTGGAGTCGGGAGTCTCTGAGCTGGCCCCGGCACTGCCCGAAGCAGACCGGAAAAACAACTTCTGCCCCGGATCCCGCGGGAGGAGGGTTAGAGAATGGTCACCTGCACGCTGCTCTCGATAATGCCGACTGCGATGGCGTATCGGGTGAGTCCGGCGGTGTCGTGGATGTCGAGCTTCTTCATGAGGCTCTGGCGATGCTTTTCCACCGTCTTGATGCTGATGTGCAGCACGTCCGCCGTTTGCTTGTTGGCGTGGCCTTCGGCGATCAACTGCAACACTTCCGTTTCGCGCGAACTCAAATGCGAGGCCTCCTTCTTCGCGTGGAGTTCACCGCTTGCCTGCGCTTTCATTTCGTGATGCTGAAGACGTCTCGAGATGAGGGGGCTGAAGCAGGTGTCGCCGTGATACACGCGGCGGATGGATTCGGCCAGCACATTGGCGGCGGTCTGTTTGATGAGGTAGCCTTTCGCACCGAGCGCCATGACTTGCTCGACATATGCGTCATCGCTGTGCGCGGAGAGAATAAGGATCTTCGCTTGCGGAAGGTGGTGCAGAATCTGCCGGGTGGCTTCGATGCCGTTTAGGAGCGGCATGGCGATATCCATTACGATGACGTCCGCACGGAGCGTCGACGCCAGATGGACTGCCATCCGGCCATCACCAGCTTCGCCAATGATAGTGATGTCACTCTCCGATGCCAGCAGCGCTCGCAGGCCCTCGCGGACAATGGTGTGATCTTCGGCAAGGAGGACGGTGATATCACTCATGAGGATTGGGGAGTTTCCTTTGCGGACTTGCCAGTCCGTAGTTTCTTGGACGGGATGTCGGTGTCCGGTATCTCCACGCGAACCGTGGTTTCTCTTCCGGGAGCTGACTCCACACAAAACTTGCCGCCGACCATCTCCACGCGCTCTCTCATGCCGAGCAATCCCAGCCGCCTGCTCTGCCCGCCAAAGGTAACTCCGTCCCCGGCCTGAAAGCCGGTGCCGTTGTCGTGGATTTCCATCCACACCGAGTTCCCACGCCAGCAGATACTCACCTCGGTCTGGCTCGCCTTGGCGTGCTGGGCGACGTTGCTGAGCGCTTCCTGGGCGACCCGGTAGAGCATGGTGCGCTTGTCGTTGTCCAGCTTTTCGACATCGGCGAAAGCGGTGAGTCTCACGCGGATGCCGGTGTCATCCATGAAGCTCTTCAGGTAGGATTGCAGCGCGGGGATTAACCCCAGGTCGTCTAGCACCGCAGGGCGCAGGTCCCGGGCGAAACGATGCACCAAATCCACAGACTCCTCCACGAGCCGCTGTGTCGCCTCGATGCTCTGATGGAACTCCTTCGTGTCGGAGACGGTCCTGGCTTTCAGTATCGAAAGTTGCAGGTTGATGCCGGTGAGAGTCTGCGCGATGAGATCGTGAAGCTCCCGGCTGATGCGCTTGCGCTCCTCTTCCTGCGCGAAGATCAACCGTCTGGACAGCAGGCGCAGCTCTTCCTGGAGCTGACGAGACCTCTCGAGCAGCTGGCTGGACTGCCGCTCGCTGGCGCGCAGGGAATCCTCCAAAACCTTACGCTGGTTGATTTCGCTCACGAGTTCCCGGTTTGATTCGGCCAGCTCCTTGGTGCGCTGCGTCAACTGGCCGACCATGACTTTCAGGTGAGCGTTGCCCTCGCGCGCGCCACGGTGCGTCAGTTCGATCGGCAGGAGGACCTCGGTAAAGAACAGTCCGGCGCGGCGGATCATCGTCTCCCGAATGCCAGGTGTTTCGCAATGAGACACGATAGCGATCAGGGCTTCTTCGTGAACCTTTGCCACGTCCAATGTTTCCAGTCCGATTGTCACCGCTTGCAGTCCCAACTCTTTGGCTGATAGGGTCTTGATCGCCACCTCATCCTTGAGGTGCCCGCGCAAAGCGATCAGGTAATTCCGCGTGAAGTCAGGCAAACTAGCATTCATGAATGGTGGAGAGGGTGCCGGCAAGGCTACCGATGGCTTTCACCGACCGCGCCACCAGGCGCTGGGTGATGGCGATCTGCTCGGTGAGACTTTCCTGGCAAGCGCTGGCCTCCTTGATGAGCACCAGTAGTCTGACGTGAATACCAAGAAGAGTCTGCGCGACTTCGTCCCGCAGTTGCAAGCTTATTCGTTTCCGCTCCGCTTCGTTCGCGGACAAGTTGCGATGGGTCATTTCGCGGAGTTCCTCCTCCAACACCCGAGACTCGGCCAGCAACTCGGAGGCAGTCTCTTCGCTGGTGCGCAAGGCGTCCTCGGCCGACCGGCGTTCTCCCGCCTCCCGCTTGACCTCGCGCAGGGAGACTGCCAGCTCCTTTGTTCGCTGGTCCAGATCTGTATGGATTTCGCGCAGTGCCAATGCCGCATCCTGGGCGCCACGATGCGTCATCTCAATCGGAGTCAGCGCCTCGTTGAAGAAAATCGTCGCACGAGTAGTGGTGACATTCCTGTCCGCAGTCGACTGGGACAAGGACAGGATGTCTGTCAACGCGCCATCGTGAATCTTCGCCAGTTCCAGAATGCCGAGCCCCTGCTCAACAGCGGTCGCGCCGAGATGCCGAGCCACTTCCAAGCGCCTCGCCAAGCCGTCAGCGTCATACCATCGCAAGGCAGCGAGATAGTCTGTCGACAATTTGCTCTTCGGGGGATCAGTCACGTTTTGGGGTCAATCTCACACATTCTTAGACGATACTGTCCTGCCGACACGGCAAGGAAGCAATGGGGTAAATCCCTACCGTAAGTCGCCGTCATCTTCCCCGGGAAGCCCCCTTCCCTTTTCCGATCCACTGTACGCTCCTAATCGGGTGCTTCACGCGGGCCATGGGGTGTACACCCTATGGCGAAGGATCTTTTTTTTGTGCATGCTGACTCTGACCCAAGGCAGACATCACGAGAACCACCTCAACACGCATCATGAAAAATGCCCACCAATTTCGGATTTTCCCCCTCGGAACAATCCAAAGAATCCCGACCTCTTTGACCTTTTCAAACCAACCACTATAGGACTGACTGATGATTCGAAATATAAAAGATCTCCACGGCAAGGAACTTGCCGCTTCCGATGGCGATATCGGCCATGTGAGTGACTTCTACTTTGATGACATGACCTGGGTAATTCGCTACCTGGTTGTTGACACGGGCGCATGGATGCAAGGACGCCGGATCCTCCTCTCACCTCATGCTTTCGGCCGCAACGTCAATAATGGAGAGATCATCTCCGTGAACCTGACCCTGAAACAGATCGAAACCTCCCCTTCGTTTGACTCACATCTCCCGGTCAGTCGCCAGTACGAAGAGCAATACTACCGCTATTACGGCTGGCCCGATTACTGGAATGGCGGTGGACTCTGGGGCCTTGGCAATTTCCCGATCACCACGCCACTGGCGATCCCCGACGCCTCACACCACCACGGACACCAGCAGCGGGAAGACGTCCATCTGCGCAGCACCCATGCGATGGATGGATACCATATTCAAGCCACGGACGGACCGATTGGCACAGTGAGTGATTTTGTGATGGACGACGAAAGTTGGGTCATTCCCGAATTGATCGTCGAAACTGGTCATTGGTATGCGGGCAAGAAAATCTTTCTCGCTCCTGCCAAAATCGACCGAATTAGTTATGAAGAATCAACAGTGTTCGTGAACCTCACGAAAGCAGACATCCGG
>JADZAX010000099.1 GCA_020852405.1 Verrucomicrobiales bacterium | reverse complement strand
GCCTTGATCCCCGGATCTGCGAGCACCGCAGGGAAGACTTCGTCATTGATGAACCGGGCGAACCGATCCGACAGGGTGTCGTATTCGAGGCCGCGCTCGCTGTCTTTGCCGTCGTTGCCGCCATTCTCGACCGCGACGACCAGGAAGGCGGGAAGGCGGCGGGCGGGATTGGAGGACTCCGTCAGGTTGTCGAGGGCATTGCGGACCAGGCTGAGATTGCTTGGGCCGTCATGCGTCACCAGCACCGGGGCCTTGGTTCCGTCCCGGTAGGCGGCCGGGATGTAAACGGTGATCTTGCGTTCGGTGCGTACTGCTTTTTTGTCCGGCAGGAGTGTGGCGTCATCCCCACGGAAACTCTTGCTGTCTGCCAGACGCATCGTGAACTCAAAGGCTTTGCCCTTGGGATTTCCCTTGTCGGTCAGGTCGGGATCGACCGTGTAGTCGGGTCCGATGGTGTGGCTCCCGTTGCCTTCCGTGCCGGGGTCTTCCCGGTAGGATTCGGCGGCGTTGCTTTCGGGGAGGGATACGCCGGCCAGCAGCAGGGAAAACCATCCGTTGGTGCAGATGGATCGCAGTGAGGAGTGGGGGAATTTCATGGGGTTGAGGGGAGCGTGTCGAAAGTGGGATGGAACGCGATGCTCTTTCCCCGGGAGGCAAATTCCCGATGGGAAAGGGCACCCAGATTAGCGCACGCCCGAGGCTTTGCCGCAAGAATACCCGCCGCAAACACGGCAGAGAAGCTTGGGCGGCCTTGCGGAGTCCTCCCGGCGGAAGGAAAAAAAACGGATATTGTGCTTCCCATGCCGTTGCAAATTTTTTAGGATGAAGGCTCAACCAGTGCTCTCACACCTTTTCGAAGCCCCTCCCATGTACCGCCTTGTGTCCCGAATTTTCAATTGTGCATTTGTTGTTCTGGGACTTGTCGTCCCTTCATTGCAGGCCCGGAGTTGGACGAGCAGCGATGGCCGGAGCGTGGAGGGGGATTTTGTCAGCCTCAGTGGTGACTCCGTGAAACTTAAACTGACGGCCGGAGGACGTCTGGTCGAGTTGCCTCTGAGCCGGCTCTCCGAGGCCGATCAGGACACTGCCCGGCGTCTTGCCAAGATCGGGGATGACACGATGGTCCGCGCCGCCGCCCAGAAAATCGATGCGCTTCTCCAGCAGGGATTTCAAAAGGCCAAGGTCGGAGGTTTCAACGAGCCTGTCTCCGATGAGGTCTTTGCCCGGCGGATTTACCTCGATGTCTTGGGACGGGCTCCCACCGAGGACGAGTGGCGCGCGCTCGTCGTGGACACCCGTCCTGACAAGCGGGAGATCCTCATCGACGAGCTGCTCCTTCTCGAGGGGCATTCGAGCCATCTCTTCAACTACATGGCCGACATGTTCCGGTTCACCGCGGAGTTGAACAACGGATTCATCCGCTTTGATCCGTATTTCGCCTGGTTCAAGGAGCAGATCCGGAAAAACCGTCCCTACGACGACCTCGCCCGCGAACTGATTACCGCTTCGGGGAACATCGGACAGAATCCCGCGACCGGCTTCCTGCTCCGCGACGCCGGGATGGAGCTGGATGCCTTCGCCAATTTCGGCCAAGTCTTTCTGGGCACGGACATTTCCTGCGCCCAGTGCCATGATCACCCTTTCGTCGATTGGACCCAGATGGACTTTTTCCAGATGGCGGCCTTTTTCGGCAGCACGGACCGTATTGTCGACGCCAAAGAAACCATGCCCGGGGCTCCGGACACCGACGGATTGGCGGACAAACTGAAAGCCGCGGCCCAGACCAAAGGGTTTGGGGGATATGCCTTCGAGCAGCAGGCCAACTTCCTCGTCCGCGCCTGGGGCTGGACCATCCAGGACCGGGAGGGCATGGAGCTGACCCTGCCGGATGATTTCAAGGAATCCGGAGGCAAGCCGGGGGAAACAGTGCGGCCCCGCGTTCTTTTCGGCAAGACCGCCAAGATGGGGGGGATGGGCCGCCGGGAGGCCCTCGCCACCTGGCTGACCGCTCAGGACAATCCCGTATTCGCCACCGTGATCGCGAACCGTCTCTGGAGCCGCGCTTTCGGGCGGGCCCTGGTGGAGCCGGTGATCGATGTGGGGGATCTCTCCAAGACCGCCCAGCCGGAAGTGGTGAAATTCATCGGCTCCTGGATGCAGAAAAGCGGCTATGACCTGAGGAACTTCGAGCGCTCGCTCTACTACAGCCGCGCCTACCAGAGTGCCGCCACGGTGGAGGAACCCGACCTTGTCACCCTCTATCCGTTCAACGGACCACTGCTGCGGCGGATGCGGGCGGAGCAGGTTTGGGATTCTTTCGTCACGCTGGCGATGGGCACTCAGGCCGACGAAGTGAGGGGACCGGACGGATCCCGTTACGCGAAGATCCTTAACGTGGACTGGGCGAGCTACACCATGGATGATCTGGTGGCCCGGGCCGAGGAGTGGAGCAAGGCGGGGGGGCGGCGCATCGCCCTCAGCGGCGGTGGCTCCAACGCCAACGGCGACATGATGAATGCCGGCGCCTCCATGATGAGCGGGGCGGCGGGACGCGGGGTTCTCATGGCCAGAGCCAGTGAGAACGAGCAACCCGCGGCGGGCGGGTCCCTCCTCGACACCTTCGGTCAGAGCGACCGGATGGTGACGGACCAGCACAACTTCGACGGTTCCGTTCCCCAGGTGCTTTCCCTGATGAATGGTGCCCTGACCAGCAGTTTCACTTCAGGGGGCTCCCCGCTCCTCGTGGGATTGGAGAATTTCGACACCGACCAGGAAAAGGCAACCCATCTCTTCACCCGCATCCTCTGCCGCAAGCCGGATTCAGAGGAACTGGCGATGGCCGTCAAGCTCATGAAGGAGCATCCGGCCGACGCGGTCGGCGATCTCGTCTGGGGGTTGCTCAATGCCCCCGAATTCCTCTTCATCCAGTAACCCGTCCCGACACCCTTTTTCCGACCATGTTCCCCAGCCCTTCCACTCTCAAAGATCCGGCCTCCCGCCGAATGTTCATCGAAACCATCGCCCAGCTCACGCTCGGCGTCTCCGCCTACGGACTTGCCGGTCCCGGGACGGCCCAGGCCGCCAAGCCTGCCGTCGGTGGGGGGAAAGCCAAAAGCCTCATTTACATCTATGTCGATGGGGGACTGAGCCACGTCGATTCCCTCGATCCGAAAAAGAGCAAGGACATCATGGGGCCCACCACGGTGATCGACACCAAGGTCGACACCATCAAGCTCGGACATTATTTTGAAAAGCTGGCCGCCCAGGCCGACCAGATCGCGCTGGTGCGCAGTCTCACCACCACCAATGGCGCTCACGAACCCGGCCGCTACATCATGCGGACCGGCTATTCCCAGCGCAACACGATCGTCCACCCCACGGTCGGGCCGTTCGTTACCAAGCTCCTCGGGAAACGCGGGGAAGTGCTGCCCGACAGCGTGGTCGTCGGACAGGCGACGTCGAATTCCGGCTTCCTCGATCCCAGTCTCGCGCCGGTGCCCATTGCCGATCCTTCCGGTGGCCTGCCCAACGCCAAACTGCTCACCGACGCCGACCAGTTCGCCCGCCGGATGCAGATTGCCTCCCAGCTGGGACAGAAGTTTTCCGACCGTTTCAAATACGCCCGGGCCAAGTCCTACGTCAGCTATTACGAGCAGGCCAACAAACTGCTCAACAGCTCTGACCTCCAGGTGTTTGACATCAGTGCCGAAGGAGATGCCGCGCGGGAGGCCTACGGCTCCAGCACTGCCGGGCAGGGGTGTCTGCTCGCCCGGCGTCTCGTCGAAGCCGGCGTCCGGGTCGTCGAGGTCGTCACCTCGGGCTGGGACATGCACGTGGGCCTTCAGGAGGGACTCGAAGAAAAAGGCCCGATGTTGGATCAGGCCATTGCCGCGCTGATCGCCGACCTCAAACAGCGGGGACTGCTTGAGAGCACTCTGATCGCCGTGGGGACCGAGTTCGGACGGACCCCGAAGATGAACGTCAATGGCGGACGGGATCACCATCCCCGCTGTTACTCCGGCCTGTTTGCCGGAGGCGGAGTGGCGGGGGGCCGGGTCCATGGGGAAACCGACGGACAGGGGGAAAAGGTGAAGACCGATCCCGTGAAACCCGAAGATTTCATCGCCACCATGGGCTTTGCTCTGGGAGTGCCTCTGGATCAGGAAGTGTATTCCCCGAGCAAGCGGCCTTTCAAATTCGGCAACGGCGGCACGCCCTTGGCGGATCTGTTTGCCTGACCCGGGCCGGCCCGGATTTCCTTTAGAAGCCCGGGCCGGCCATTCCCGAGAACCACAACGGATACCTTTCCCCTGACATCATGCGTTTGATCCTCTTTTTGGCCCTTGCCGGAGCCACGGTCGCCCTGTTCATCTATCCGGGCTATTTGATCAAAATGGTCAAGAAAAAGGAAGCCCCGGCCCCGGTGGTGGAGGTGGTCGCGCCCGCCCCGAAACCGACGGTGGTGGACCCCGTGCCGGATGCGCCTCCCGCTCCGAAGCCTCCCGAATACCCGGTCACGATGGCTCTCTCCAGCGCCGACGGCAAGGAACTGGAAGCCGAAATTCTCGGACGGGGCCCCGGTCAGCTTCACCTGCGCCGAGCCAGTGACGGCAAGAGCTTCGCCCTGGAGTTGGGCCGACTCTCCGCCGAGTCGCAGACCGAGGTCCGGAAACTTCCCGAGAACATGACCGATGGAGAAGTTCTGGCCGCAGTGGGACAAGCTGCCGACACCAGCCCTGCGGTCGATGCGGAATCAATCGAGGAGAGAATTGCCCGTCGGGAGCGACGGATCGAGGAAGCCAAGAAAAAGCTCGAATACCCCAACCTGACCTCGGGTCAGTCGATCATGTTCCGGCGCGACATCGAGACTCTCCAGGCTGAGATCGAGGCGATGCGGAAAGAGCTTTCCGCGGGCTCCAAGCCCTGATACCGGAGGCTGCTTTCAGATCAGTCGGGCCGGGCGAAGCACACCATCTCGTGTTGCTCCCGGTGGTTTGTCCAGAAGTGCCGGCCATCGAAGGCCAGGGCTCTGGCAGGGAAGGGGATCCGCGCCAGGTCCTCGATCACCGCGTGGTCCCCCTCGAACTGGATCCGCGTCAGCCAGTAATCGTTGGTGGACTCATCATCGGTCGTCAAAAGGTAGATCCGGCCCTCGACATGGACCTGTCCGCAGATTTGATGGGGCACGGAAAGCGTGCGGACGATCTGTCCGTTCTCATCCAATGCCAGAACTAGTTGGCGGTACCACTGGCTGACATGCAGGTGGTGGCCATTGTATCCCAGTTGCGAACCGGTGTCGTCGGGGCAGGGGATGCCAAACTCGGGATCAAAGCCTGATCCGGGTTGGCACCGGCGGATCATTCGGTGGTCGTCCGGACCCTCGCCGCAGAGCACCCGGAGTTCGTCTCCGATCCAGGTCAACCCCAAGGGAACGCCGGGAGCCACGGTTTCCCACCGCACTTCCCACTTGGCAGGGTCGATCTGGTAGAGATGCTGCGTGGTCATCGATCCCATCCACAGGGTGCTGCCATCCCAGGCGAGCGATTGCGGTCGGGGAGCGGGCGCCGACAGGCGTTTGATTTCGGTGATGTCGTTCATGGCGGTGATCCACACCCCTAGTCCATCCGGACCCTTCTCTCAAGCAAGCTCTGGGGAGAGCTGCTGACTGTGGAGCGTGGCAGTGAATGGCGCGCAATAATAAGGACGGATCCCAAGGGACTCTCCCTGGACTGCCCCATGCCTCCCCGGAGATGCTGCCAGAGTCGTTCGATAGGGTTGAAATCGGGACTGTAGGGCGGGAGATGGAGGGGCTTGATGTGATGCCAGTCAAGCGCCTTGGAATGATGCCAACTGGCGTTGTCGACCACCAGCCAGATCGGCT
>JADZAX010000098.1 GCA_020852405.1 Verrucomicrobiales bacterium | reverse complement strand
TGGTGACCCAGCAGTCACACTGGGCCACGGTGCCTTTGGAATCGACGGAGATGAATTGGTTGGAACAGTTTTCTTTCCAGATGCAGGGTAGGCGTGCCGGACGTCCGGTGAAATGGTCGATGAGGGCGTCGAATGGACCGAGGGCGACGCCGGCCTCGAGTCCCCGGTCGACCCAGATATCAAACAACTCTCCGAGAAAAGTGGCCAATGCCACCGGGTCGAGTTGGAACTCAATCGCAGAATCATTGGCCGGGCCACCAGGGAAGGGGGTGTTGACCTGGAAGTCATCCAGTCCCAGCTCATCCACGAAGTGGCGGTAGAAGGCATCGGCACCCGCCGCGAGGCTGCCCTGGTGCAGTACGGCGATGACCCCGACCCTGATCCCGGCCGCCCGGGCTTCGCCGAGACGCTGGCGCCAGATCCGCGAGTAATCGTCGGCGCTGCCGTTGAAAAGTTTGCGGTGGTGGTTGGGGAAATCCATCGAAGTGCCCACCGAACCGTTGAACATGTCAAAAATCACGTCGTTCCAAGCCGGGGAATAACTGATCAGATTGGTCTGGAGATAGTGGACGAATCGTCGCCCCCTCTCCCGGGCGGCCTTTTCCATCGCATCGCGTGTTTCCAGATACCAGGCCGGACCCATGATCAGCGCCTCACCTCCTTGCCAGTAGATCTCGCATTCCGCAATGTCTTCATTGTCCATGTGGTCGAGCAATCTCTTGGTCAGGAGCGGCACCAGCGCAGGGGAAAGACGGTGCGGCTCCTTGTACTCGAAACAGTATTCACAGGCCACGTTGCACTCGGCCGTGGGAAGCAGGATCACGCTGAAACTTCTGGCATTCATGGGATGGCCGGAGGCTGGGTGGGTTCCTGGGGCGGAGGTTGCCACGCGGCAAGGTCTGTTTCCATTTCGCCGGCCGCCTTCGCCAGGGCATCGAACACCCGGATGATTCCGGCACAGGCATAGTCCGGGTTCGGCCATTTAAAATAGCCCCGGCAGAAGGACTGCCAGCGGCATCCGGAGCACTCGGCTCCCGTCTCCGCCAGGCGCTGCTCGAACTGGGTGACGAAGCCGGAGCGGGTGGGTGAGGGGAGGGCTCCTTCCGGATAGATCGGGGCTCCCTGTTGATCATGTCTCCGGTATTCATCCGGATCCTGCTCGAGGATCATCCAGAGATCGCTGCCCAGGACTCCGCGCTGTGAGGCCAGGAAGGAGTGGAAAAACTCCACGGGCGCCTCCACGGAAGGATCGTGGAGATAGAAGTCCACGGCGACGAGCAACTCTTCCACCAGGGCATCATTCGGTTGTCCCGGGAGCAACCGGACCGGCAACTGCAGTGCCGACGCGAGACGGAGGGCCTTGGAGAATCCGGGCGCCACAGGAAGGGTGACCCGGACGTCGCGGACGTTCCTCACATCCGCCAGACGGTAGAGGCCGGAAAATTCGGTGCCAGGCTGGGAAAGCACCACATCAAGAGCCACCGCGCTGGCTTTGCGGGCAGCCGTGGCCCAAATTTCGGGCTCTCCCAGCAGGCCTTCCACCTGAAGCCATTGCACCTCCGGAGGGGCATCGTTCAGCCAACGACAAAAATCGATCGGGGTGTCCACCACCACGACCAGAGGACCAGCAAACTGTTTTCCGGCGAGAGCTGCCGGAAAGAAAAGAAGAGCCGGAGTTCCGCTGCCGGAACGATCGTCAGGAGGGAGATTCAGCGGCGGTTGAGCCATCCTCCGCCCCCGCGCCGGTTGATCCAGCCACCTCCTCCACCTGCGTTGATCCAGCCGCCGCCACCGTTGATCCAGCCGCCTCTGCGGTTGATCCAGCCCGCCGAGGCGTTGCCGGATCCTGCCAACCAGGCGGCGGTGCCGACCGCGGCCATCACCGAGGCTGCGGACCACTTGCCGAGGCCCTGAAGGAAATCTCTCCGTTGTTGGGATTCCAGAGGGAGCGTCTCCTCTGGTGCTTGATTCTCTGCCGATCGTTCACTCATGATGTGGGGTGCCTTTCGGGTGGGGGCTCAGGCTTCTTTTTCGCCGGTCAGAGTGGAGAAATGCATCGCGGCAATTTTCCATTCCCCGCTGCTTTTGGAAACGGTGAGGGACACGTTCAGGGGGTAGGTAAATTCCTTCCCTTCGCGTTTGCCGGTGACGTTGCCGGAGGTCATCAGCCATCCCATGTCGGAGGACAGATTGCCCACCCGCCATAGGTATTCGAAATTTTGTTCGCCTTTGTCGAACACCATGAAGAAATGCTGGTAGGCATCCTTGAGTTCATCCTGGCCTTTCCACATTTCACCGGGACCCGACCCCATCACGGCGGCCCCTTCTGCCAGAGTGGCGAGAACCCCCTCCGCATTGTGGCTCGTCAGGGCCTCGTCGTGGGCCTTGAGGAGGGCCTTGATCTTGTCCAGTTCCGGGTTGTCTTTGGCTGCGTCCTGGGCTTGGACGTTGGCGACAGCGGCGGCGGTGACGCCAACCACTCCTGCGGCAAAAACTTGTCTGCGGTTCATATGGGTTCCTCTGGGTTGATTCCTCTGGCTTGCTTGGGCCACGTAGTCCCCTAATTTAGGCCATTCACACTGCCTGGGTCAATCAACAAATCTGGAAAACTGCAATCGGTGGTCACCCCAAGATAAGCAAACCAGCCCAGCCCATCCGTTATGAAGCGGTTCCGCCGATGATCCTGCCAATGACGGACCGGGACACCCGGATACTGGCCGAAAGGTTATTCTGCTGCCGGTATCTCGTTGAGCGTGTAGTAGGCGCTGGCATGCAGGGGGGCTTCACCTCCCGACGAGCGCAGTGCCCCGAGGTTGAAGTCATGGACGTGCCCCCGGACCATTCCGGCAATGCGGAGCCGGACCTGCCGGGCATCGGTGGAGACTTCAGCGGCCGAAATCGTGGGGGTGGTTTGGTCGACCTCGGGGCTGCCATAGCCGGCCTGATAAATATGGGTAAAGGTCGTGAGTTGGTAGTTTGTCACCGCGGCGGCCACGGCCCGGTCCACCGGTTGGGTGAAGGTGAGGAGGAATCCGTCGGGACGGGCGTTGATTTCCTTCACTTCGAAAGGCATTCGTCCGGTCCAGTCGAGGCGTTCGAGGATGTTTTCTTTCGCCCCCCGGACGGGCCAGCCGCGGTTCGTCCCACCCGTCAGGAGCTGCCCTCCGGGTGTAAAGTGGCAATTGAGGATGCCCGTCGAAAGGCCTTCCCGGAAGGGATAACAGGCCCCTTGCCAGACACCGTTGATCTCCTCCATCGTCGCCCGCATCATGATGCTCAGCGTGTAGTCACCGATGAAAATCTGGCCGGCAAATGGACCAAACCGGCCGCCGGTGTCATCGACGACAAATCCGGAGATGGAGCGGCCCATGCGGCGGAAGGGAAAGACGACCGCATAGGGCACCAGTTCCTTGACCCGGAGGCGTTCCGGTTCAAGGCGCGACGGGGAATTCGGCTCGACCGGGCAGGGGCCCATCCCCGGGGCGAATTCATACCAATTGAAACTGGCAGGATGGCCCATGAAGCCACCGGGCTTGAGGTGCTTGAGAGAGCATGAGCCGTTCCACGGCCCCTGGCTTTCGGCATAGATCATCGCTCCGTGGCCGTTGTCGCCAACCCCGAGAGGACTGCGCAGCCCGCTGCAGACGGGAATCTCCTCGCCCGACGGGGTAATTTTGAGCGCCCATCCCCGGAAGAGGGCCTTGGAATGGTAGGACTCGGACAGGCCGAGGGTGATCCAGATGTTGCCTTCGCGGTCGAACTTCGACCCCATGGCGAATTCATGGTAGTGGGCGAATCCCCAGGAGTCGTTGACCGTTTCGAATCGGTCGGCCCGCCCATCGCCATCGGTGTCCGTGATCCGTGTCAGCTCGGTGGCGTGGGTCGCATAGAAGGCCCCCGCCTTCCAGTCGAGACCCAGCAGTTCATCAAGTCCGGCGGCATATTTCTGGAACGTCGGGAGCGGATGCGGGGCGGACAGTCCCTCGACCAGAAAAATGTCGCCCCGCCGGGTGCCGACCGCGATGCGTCCGTCCGGCAGGGTGGCAAAACAGCCCGCTTCGATGAAGTGGGGCGCGGGAACGGGAATTTCCGTGATCTTGTAGTAATCGGCTTCGCGCTCGCCGGTGCCCCATTCGTCCCCCAGCGGCTCGGCCCGGGCCATGGAGGGGAGCAGAAAGGCGAGGCAGACC
The DNA here is from genome assembly GCA_020852405.1 of Verrucomicrobiales bacterium. Taxonomy (GTDB): domain Bacteria; phylum Verrucomicrobiota; class Verrucomicrobiia; order Verrucomicrobiales; family DEV007; genus JACKQE01. The sequence continues at coordinate 3,160 of JADZAX010000098.1, read as the reverse complement.
GCGCCGGGGTGGGGGAGTCGAATCATTCGTGGTGGAAGGTGTATTCAATAACGAGCGATGACCGCCCCTCCAGGGGAACCAGTAGCTCGGTATTCTCGCCGGCGGGGCGGAGCATGCCAGCGAAGTGAGGTTTCAGGATGAGTCCCCGGGGAAGCAGGAAGGTGTTCGCCGCGACGCCGGCTTTCAGTTCGGGATCGGCGGCGAGCCGGAAATAGAGCTGTTCCGGGCTGGCTTGGGAGAGCTGGAGGGTTCTCACTAGAGAAGGGCCATCCGGTTGGTCCACCCACTGGTCGGAGATCTCGAGACCATCGAATCGGTAGAGAAAAGTGGGACGCTGGCGGTTGTCCAGAGTGTAGCCCTGGAATTGGAAGCCGGGGGCTTTTTGGGCCTGTTCCAGGACCGGCCAGGGAGTTTCGAGGGATTCGAGTTGGGCAAAGGCGGGTCCAACCGGGAAACGGACGACGTCCCGGCTGCGCTCGCCGACATTGCCTGATCCCTGCCCCCGCCAGACGCCCGACATTTCTCCGAAGTCGCCCTTCCAGAGGGAACCCAACCGCATTTGCGCGGCGTCGAAGGAAAGATTGATGCCGGACGGGTAGCCCACTCCGATGCCACGTTTGCCGATGCCCTGGTATTGGCGGCGTAGCATCACCGCCTCACCGCTGCCGGGGCCGTATTCGATCGGTTCCCGCCGGATGCCGGAAGGAGTTCGGGCCTCGCGGCCACGGGAGAGGAATTGCCAGATCGCATCGATCTGGTGCGCAGGGTCTCCGTCGAGGACCTCCGGGCGCACCGCTTTGCCGCCCGGCCAGAAAGAGGGCATGATGGTGGTGGGGTGGAACTGCTGGGGATTGCGCAGATAGAGGTGAAACCAGTTTTCTTGGAGCCGCTCGGTCAGGGTGGTCATTTCCACCGCGGCGAGGGTGGTGGCGCTTTCCCCATTGAAGGTGTGGCAGGCGACGCAGCCAAGCTTCTTGTCTCCCACCAGATCCCCTCCCGCCTCCCGCGCCACTTTTTCGTCTTGGATCCGCCTCATTGGCGCCGGAGGGAGGGAGTCCAACTGGCCAAACAACGGGGGCAGCTCCTCCACATTGCCGGGACCGAATTTGGGCATGCGGGTATCCATGTAGGGGCGGACCGAAGCTCCACTGACGAGCACTTTGAGCAGCCATTGGGGAAGCAGCTTCGCCCCGACTCCGTCCAGAGCAGGAGGGATCCGTGCCTGCTCCCCGAGGTTGAGATTGCTGGTGGTGAAAAAGGGATCCCGAGCCGCAGCCGGTCCACCCCGGCCGTCCCGTTCGTGGCAGGCGACACAGTTCAGCCGGATCAGCGACAACTGGAGATCCGTTGCGGGATCAACCGGAACGTCCAAAACCTTGCGGGCGGCGGTCAGTTGGGAGCGCGGCAGGGGGGAAAGCGCGAAGTCGGCGGTGGGGCAGGACTTGGCGGGGGCGAGGGCCGTTAGTGGCATAGCAAAGCCGGTCTTGGGTTCCCCGGGCTGGTGGCATTGGGCACAACCCAGTTGGTTGAACAGGATCCGTCCTTTCCCGGCTTGGGCGGGATCGTGCGGGGGATTTGCTTTCGGTTTCTGGTCCCGCAGCAGGTAGTGGGCAAGGTCGGCCGCTTCCCAGTGGGTCAGGCGGAGGTCCGGCATGCGTCCGCCGCGGCGCACTGCGAGCGGGTTTTCTAGGAACGCCGTGAGACTCGTCGGACTGTATTTGTCCGCCATTCCGATCAGCGGGGAGGAATCGGGGAGCGATTTCCCCTCCGGATCATGGCAGGCGGCGCAGCCCACTTTGTGGTAGAGGTTCCGTCCCCGGGCGACGGCTTCCGGTTGGATGGTTGCGGTTTCGAAATCCGGTCCGTCCAGCGAACGGATGAAATGGCTCAACGCCCGGGCGGCGGCCGCGCGTTCCTCCATCGGCAAATGACCCAGCAGGTTTGGCATCGTGGTGCCGGGCTTGGTGCCGTGAGGATCGGCGATGAAGGCTTCGAGGTAGGCGGGGTGAATCCGGCTTTTGGCCTGGCCAAGTTCGGGCGCTCCCTTGGAGGGAATGCCGCCGGCATGGCAGGCGGTGCAATTCAGTTCGCTGAGGAGGACGCGGCCCACCAGCACCGCGTCATCCCCTTCGTGAACTCCCTGAATCACCGGCGGTTCCCCAGCATTCACCAGTGCGGTGACGAGGACGGGCAGCGCAAACAGGATTGCTCGGGAAAAGGCCATGCGGGTGTCAGGCTAGCGGTTCCAGCAGTCGAAACCAATCCAAAACTTTCTGCTTTGCGGTTGGTCACCATGGCCGGCTTGCCAGGAAACCGTGCTCCCATCGCCTGCAGCAGATGCCCTGGTTTGGTGGTTGGCCGGTTTTTTGCTAATTTACTTTTGGACTTCATCCACGTTTTGTCTGAATGGTGCCTCCGATCTGACCTCGCTATCTGGAATCAATGTTTTACAAGGAAATTGAGCCAGACCGCAGGAGCCGATAGCTGGACCAGACCGTCCCTGTATCATGCATGACCGAACCAACTGAACCGCCACCTCACCAACAGTCCCCCGAAAGGGAGGGCTTGGACCAAGCCGCGCACATACCCGGAAATCCCCCGACTGGTTCCCGGCCGTTTACGGGACAGTGGATCCCTCCGAACCTGAAGGAGATTGCGGGGATGCTTGACGGTTACCGGATCACCGCCCTGCTGGGACGTGGTGGGATGGGGGCGGTTTACCGGGGCGTGCAGATCAGTCTGGAGCGGGAGGTCGCGATCAAGATCCTGCCGCCGGAACTGGGGGGCGACCCGGAGTTCCAGGCCCGTTTCAAGCGCGAGGCGAAATCGATGGCACGCCTGAACCATCCCAGCATTGTTCAGATATACGATTTTGGAGAAACCACGGCGGGCTACTACTATCTGGTGATGGAGTATGTTGAAGGATCCGACCTTCATCGCATGATCCGGGAGGGCTTGATTGACGTCACTGGAGCGCTCAATGCCGTGAGCCAGATTTGCGAAGCGCTGCAATATGCCCATGAAATGGGTTTCGTGCACCGGGATATCAAGCCGGCCAACATTTTCATCAACCGGCAGGGGATGCTCAAAGTGGGTGATTTCGGTCTGGCCAAACTCGTCGAAGGCGGGGAGGAAGGACATCAAGTTCCGGCGGATTTCG
>JADZAX010000097.1 GCA_020852405.1 Verrucomicrobiales bacterium | reverse complement strand
GGGCGGTGAGGGTGAACAGCAAAGGCGAAATGATCCCGACCTGCTCAGGCATCCGTTCCCCGGGAGGCATCGGATTCGGAGCGGACGGTGACGTCTACTACACCGACAACCAAGGTCCCTGGCATGGTGCCTGCACCTTGCAGCATCTCATCCCCGGGACGTTCCAGGGCCACCCCGGAGGATTCAAGTGGTATGAGAAAGCCCCCAACATGGGCCCCAAACCGGTGGAACCGAACGACAAAAGTCGCATGGTCACCGAACGAGCCCGCGTCAAGGAACTCGTCCCGCCGGTGGTCTACATGGTGCACGGAAAAATCGGCAATTCGTCTTCCGGTTTCGCGGCGGACACCACCGGAGGCAAATTCGGTCCCTTTGAAAAGCAACTCTTCATCGCCGACCAATCGCATTCCAACCTCTCCCGTGTCTTCATCGAAGAGGTCAACGGCATCCAGCAGGGCGTCGTGTTCCCCTTCCGCAAGGGCTTCGGCTCGGGTCCGATCGGCGTCCGTCTCGGGGATGACGGCAACCTTTTCATCGGTGGCTCCGACCGAGGCTGGGGGGCCAAAGGTGGCAAACCCTTCGCCTTCGAGCGTCTCGAATGGACCGGCAAGGTGCCCTTCGAAGTTCATGAAATGCGCGCCAAAGCCGACGGCTTCGAACTGACCTTCACCGAACCCGTCGATCCCGCCACCGCCGGAAACGTCGCCAGCTACTCAATGCGCGAGTTCACTTACATTTACCAGGCCCAGTATGGCAGCCCCGAAGTGGATGACGTCCTGCCCAAAATCACCGCGGCCATTGTCTCAGCCGATGGAAAGTCAGTTCATCTGAAGATCGACACCCTGACCAAGGGTCACATCCATGAACTGCATCTCGACGGGGTCCGCTCCGCATCAGGGCTCCCCCTGCTTCACAAAGAGGCATACTACACCCTGAACGAGATTCCTTCCAAGTAAGCTTCAACAGGAGGCCAGCAGGGACCTGACACCGCAGGTCCCTGATCCCGGCGGTGAATCGGCTTCCCTTGCGGGGGACTTTTCGCTAGCATGACGCTCGCCATGAATGTCACGCCCCTGAGACTCGCCTGCGTCCTGCTTTTCCTCGTCACCTCGGCCTCATCCCGCGGGGCGGACTACCGGAGCATTCCCACGCCGCCCACGCCGGGGGATGCGATGTTGGATACCTATTTCCAAACTGAAACCCGCCGACTCACCGTGCGGTCCCTTGGTGGTATCGAAACGCGGGAGGATTGGGAAAAGCAACGTGACGCGATGCGTCGGCAACTTTTTGAAATGCTCGGCCTGCAGCCCCTCCCGGCGAAAAGCCCGCTCAAGGCCACCATCACCGGTACGGTCAGGGCGGGTGGCATTGTGGTGGAAAAGCTCGCCTTCCAGTCTCGTCCCGGGCTCTATGTCACCGGCGACCTTTACCGCCCGGTCAGCCAGGACGGTCCCCTACCCACGATTCTCTATGTCTGCGGACACGGCGGGGTCAAAAAAGACGGCATTAGCTACGGGAACAAAACGCATTACCAGCACCACGGAGCCTGGTTCGCCCGCAACGGCTATGTCTGCCTCATCATCGACACGCTCCAACTCGGCGAGATCGAGGGCATTCATCACGGGACATTCAAAGAGGGCCGCTGGTGGTGGCCCTCCCGCGGCTACACCCCCGCCGGAGTCGAAGCGTGGAACTGCATCCGGGCGCTCGACTACCTGGAGACACGGCCCGAGGTCGACAAGACCCGCTTCGGAGTGACCGGACGCTCCGGGGGCGGGGCCTACAGTTGGTGGATCGCCGCGCTCGACGAGCGCATCCAGTGCGCCGTCCCCGTGGCCGGCATCACCAGCCTGAAAAACCACGTCGTCGACGGCTGCGTCGAGGGACACTGTGACTGCATGTTCCAGGTCAACACCTACCGATGGGACTACCCCATGGTCGCCGCACTGGTGGCGCCCCGGCCGCTTCTCATCGGCAACACCGACAAGGACACCATCTTTCCCCTCGACGGTGTCGTCGACGTCTACAACAAGACCCGGCACATTTACGAGCTCCTCGGCGCGGGTGACAAGATCGGCCTCGAGCTATACGAAGGCCCCCACAAGGACACTCAACCGCTCCGGGTCGATGCCTTCCACTGGTTCAACCGGTTTCTCAAGGGCAAAAGCATCGATGACGAGATGGCCGACACCACCGCGCCCAAGCCCTTTCCGGTGGAGGACCTCAAGGTCTTCGCCACCCTCCCCGACGATGAGCGCAACACCCATATCGACAAGTATTTCACCCGTCTCCCCAAGATCGAGCCCCCGGAATCCGCCGCCGATTGGCGCGCCTCCCGCGACCAATGGATGAGATCCCTGCAGAGCCGGAGTTTCCGGGGATGGCCGGGAGCCGAGCCCAAGGCGGAACTGACCCAAACCGGCACGGAATCCCGCGACGGGGTCCGCCTGACCGCTTACACCTTGAACAGCCAGGAGCCGTGGAATCTGCCCGTTTATCTCGTCCACCGCGAAGGCCTCAAGCCGCAGGATCTCGACCTCGTGGTGCTCAATGTGGTTGACGATGCGGAGTGGCCCGGTTTCCTCAGCCGTCTCGGGGCCGCCTTTCCCAACGCCATGGCCAGCCAGGCCATCTCCCTGCCACCGCTCGATGCCGAGGGCTTCGCGGTCGAGAAACAGATGCATGAGAGCCAGAAATGGGGCATGGCTTATCTCTGTCCACGAGGGATCGGCCCCACCGCTTGGACGACGGATGCCAAAGAACGGACCCAAATCCTGCGGCGGTTCCTCCTCCTCGGGCAAACCCTCGACGGCATGCAGGTCTGGGACATCCGTCGTGGCATCCAGGGATTGCGCAGCCTGCCCGGCATGGACAAACCCGCCCTATGGCTCCAGAGCACCGGAGTCATGGCCACCAACACCTTGTATGCCTCACTTTGGGAACCTGCGGTGGCCCGCCTTGATCTCCATGGACCGCCCCCGACCCACGAGGAGGGGCCGTCCTATCTCAATGTGATGCGTTTCCTCGACGTGCCCCAGGCTGCCGCGATGGTCGCCGACCGGAGCAAGGTGCGGATTTATGATGCCAAGCCGGAATCATGGAGTTACCTGACCAACCTGGGGAAAATCCTCGGCTGGGACGACCAGCGCGTCCAAATCCGGAAACCGGTTTCGGAGTGATGCCAGGCTGCGGCTGAGGCCAGCCTGTTCATCGCTCAGGCGCGCTGCCTTCCGCAGACCCCTGCGCCGCCGCAGGGTCGCAGCGCGTCCGTTCGCGATTGAAATCGCCGCCTGGGTCGTCCTCGTGGATACCCCAAGCGGCCATTCCTCCCCTGAGGAATGAGAAACGGTTTGCCTGTAGCACCTTCATCGCAAGGGATGCAATCGCGCTCTACCAAGCCTCGTTTCGTGCTCAAAATAAGGAGGCAGCGATCGAGAATTCGCGAAGGTTAGCGGAAATAGTTCATCCCAAAAAAAAATTCAAAATTTTTTGTTGCCACATTTTCGATCCGCCTTCAATCTTGTTGGACAGTTCGAAAGAGTATGAAACGCGGTGCCCCCCCCACCTCAGCCAAAGAATACCTTCATTTCCTAGCCTCCTGGCGGACCTGGTTGGGCCGGGCACTTCTTTTCAGTGCCCTCCTCAGCCTGGCCATGCCTCCTTTGCCCACAAAGGTGCAAGCCGGCTATTACTACGACTCCGACGGAGACGGCTTCGACGACACCTATGTGCCGGATCCCTGGGAGGACCCCGCCTACTATGGATACTCCACCCCGCCCTCCGACCAGGACGGAGACGGTTGGGAGGATTCCCTCGATCC
>JADZAX010000096.1 GCA_020852405.1 Verrucomicrobiales bacterium | reverse complement strand
TCGGCGCCGGGGCGGCCCCCGAAGCGCCCGGGCCCATGCCAGCGGCGGGCGCCGCCCCGGATCCGTTTGGCGCGCCGGCGCCACCCGCCGGAGCCGCGCCATCCCTGCCTGCCGAGGCGGATCCGTTCGGGTCGTGAAAACATCAGTTGGCGGCAGAGCGTTCCTGTGGCATAGCAGGATTCCCTCCCCGCCTCTGGATCTGTTTTTGCGACGCTCATGCTGAACCGAAGTGCTTGCCCCATCACCGGGGATACCAACGGACTTGTCGAGAAAATCCGTCTGCCCTATGACAGCGGTTTCCTCGGTGGTTGGACGGAGCGACGAAAGTGGGGGAAGTGGCTCAGTGGTCGGGACTACCGGATTTGGTATGATCCCGCCATTGATTTCTATTTTCAGGAAAGTGTGTTCGATGATGACGAAGAAGCTCTCCGGAGGGAGAAAATTGCCTCCCGTCTGGCGAAAAACGCGGAGCAAAACCGGAGAGAATATTCGCTCACCGAGTTGAGCCACAAAGCCGAGGATGCCATGCTGATCCGGTTGCTCCAACCTGGGAAGTCTTGCCCGAAAGTGTTCGATTTCGGTATGGCCACGGGCGAATGGGCTTTGATGGCCAAAGCATACGGTTCCGAGGTGTGGGGAACCGATCTCGATCCCCGGGCTCCCGAAGCCTGTGCCGCCCACGGAATCAGGTTCACCACTTTGGAAGAGGCTCCCGAGGGAGGCTTCGATTTCATCAATGCGGACCAGGTTTTTGAGCATTTGCCACAGCCTCTGGAAATTGGCCGGATCCTAGCGAACAAGCTTGCTCCGGGAGGGATTCTGAAACTGACCACGCCCCGCGACCGCCGCATCGAAGCTAAGCTCGAGCGATTGAAGCAGGGTGGATATGATGAGCTGGCGGTTTTTGAACGCGAATTTTTCCCCCTCAGTCCGCTCAGTCACATCAATCTGTTCTCCGCTCGCAGCTTGGTTGAATTGGGGGAGCGGCTTGGTCTGGAGCCTTTCCGGGTTCCCCTGAGGCAGTGTTACGCGACGATGACGGGCTTTCTCTCCTCCCGGCAATGGAACCGGAATCTTTATAATCCTTGGAAGCGGCATCTCGCCAAGGGAACCTGGCAGTTTTTCCGCAAACCGGCATGAAAGTGGTGGTCCTGGTCAGTGGGGGGATGGATTCCGTGGTGGCGCTTTATGAAGCCGTCAAGGAGCATGATGTGGCCGCGGTCCTCAGCTTTGAATATGGTTCGAAGCACAATGCCCGGGAAATTCCCTGCGCGGCATGGCATGCGGCCCACTTGGGATTGCTCCACGAAGTGGTGGCGTTGGATTTCATTGGTCGTTGTTTTACCTCCGACCTGCTGCAGAGCGGAGGCAAGATCCCCGATGGTCATTACGAGGAAGCCAACATGAAGCAGACCGTGGTGCCCTTCCGCAATGGCATTTTGCTCTCAGTGGCGGCCGGTTTCGCTGAAAGCGCGGGGGCCGGAGGGGTGGTCATCGCGGCCCATTCCGGCGATCACGCCATTTATCCGGACTGTCGCGAGGCCTTCATGCTGGCCCAAGCCGAGGCCATCCGGCTGGGCACCTACGCCGGGATCGAGCTTTTGCGTCCCTTCATCAATCTCCGGAAAGAGGACATCGCCTCCCGGGGAGCCGAGCTTGGGGTGGATTTTGCCCGAACGTGGTCCTGTTACAAAGGGGCAGAGATCCATTGTGGCACCTGCGGGACCTGTGTGGAGCGGCGTGAAGCCTTTCTACTCTCCGGGGTGAAGGATCCGACCGATTATGCGGTGATGGGGCCGCTGCCGCCGAGGCCTTGAGTGAAGTGAGAAGTCTGCCGGGATGGGTCTTTTAGGGGGCTTTCACGGTTGATTTGGTGGGTTCTTCGTGGACCAACACCGGTCGGAAACCGAGAAAGGGCCAGCGCTCTTCTGCCTTGAACCCGGCGCGTTCGGCCGCCCGGCAATTTCCGGCGGCATGTTTCCAGCTTCCCCCCCGGATACTGAATCCTCCGGTGCCCAAGACCGGGCCGTGGGGATTAGTGACGGCTTCTGCGTCATATTCTCCGGTGCGGTCGGCGCACCACTCCCAGAGATTGCCCAGCATGTCATACAAACCCCAGGGATTGGTCTGGCGCAGTTTGACCCGCCGGGGGCCGGCACGACCGTCCAAATCGTCTTTGCTGGAAAACGATGTGGCTGGAAATCCCATGGCGCCGAGCATCAAACCTTTGGCTCCCGGGTAGTTCTGGGCGCTGTTTCCTAGATACCATGCGAGAGGGTCGAGATCCGGAGCATGGTATTCCGCCAGAATTTTGTAGTCCCCCTGCCATGTCATGGTGGTGGTCCCGGCTCGGCAGGCGTATTCCCACTCGGCTTCCGTGGGGAGCCTGGGAAACCAATCAGAAGGAGCACTCATCGATTTCCATTGGTCTCCCAGCTGGGCGCACCATCTTTCCGATTCCGAATGGTTGATCAAATACATGGCAATGAGATCATCGTTCTCCTCCATGATGATGTCCTGCGGGGTGGTCTCCGGGTGTTCTTTCCGCAGTTTCTCGTCTTCCTGGATGTATTTTTTGGCCTGGTCCACCAGCGTGGTGCCGGCAATGCTGGTCCATTGGGCCTGAGTGACTTCGGTCTCCGCCATCCAAAAACCCTTTGTCAGAGTCACCTGATGCTGAGTCTCGTCCGAAATCTGACTCTCTCTGAATCCTGCTTGAATCAGCGCGGCTTTTTCAGATTCGGGACTGCCCATTAGGAACGTGCCGGGAGGGCACCAATGGAACCTCATGCGCAGTTTCGGCGTGAAGGCAATTTCCTTCAGTTCGCCGGCTTTCTTGCCTGCAAAGAGATCGTAGCTGCTAATTTTGGGGGCAGGAGTAGGAGTAGGCGGGACGGGAACTGGCTCCACTCCTGGAATGACCACAAATTTGTCAAAAAAGCTGGAATTGACCCACGGTTGTTGGCGGCCTTCGGTAACTTCCTTGACTTTGCGCCCGGTTTCTTTCAAGACCTGGTCAATTTCCAGTCCGGGCTGTTTCAGTGCGGCCGCAAGCGCCGTTGTGAAAGGGCTGTTTTTGCCCTCGCCATCCTCGGCGGTTTTGCCCGGGGCGGCCGCAAAAGTCACAATGGTGCCTTCCGGTGTGCTGCTGACCTGGGACAACCCTGCCGCGCCGCTTCGTCTCCAACTGCGGCCGAAGGGATTGTTGCGGCAGCAGTCAAGGACCACGACTTTGAGCGGGGTTCCGGCTTCCGCCATGGCCTCTAGAACCAGATCGAGAGGAAGCGTTTTGAAGGGGACCTCATACTCTCCTTGGAGCACTGCGTCCACCGGCACCAGGTAGTTGACCCCTTTCAACTCCATGCCATGGCCGGCATAGTAGAACCAAGCTGCCTTGGCACTTTCTGCATTGGTTCTGAACTGAGCGACATGTTTTGCCATGTCCTGGTTTGAAACATCGGTGGCCAAGTCCACCGAGAAGCCGGCCGCTTCGAGGGATTTTGCGATCAGCTTGGCGTCATTGACGGGATTTGCGAGGACCGAACCATTGGCATAGTCCCCATTTCCGATCACCAAGGCGATCCGATCCTTGCCGGGTTTGGCCTCCTGGGCAGGCTTATCCTGGGAACGGAGCAGGGCGGGCCCTGCGAAAAGGACACTGATGAAAAGCCAATGGCAGAACAAAAATTGCTGTGGATAATCCCTCATTGCCATACTCTAAAGTGGTGCCGGGTCGGTCTCCGTCAAACTGCATTTTTGTGATCATGACCGGGTTTTTCCTTCTTGGAAACCTTTTGGACGCGGAAAGGAGTGGCGATATTCAGGAAGAAAACACCTTCTAGTCGATCCGGGCTTGAATCAACGGACAGGAAGCGGTATCACAACTCCGTCGGTTTTCTTCTGGAATGAAGTTGGATACCCTGCAACGCATTGAGATCGCGGAAGGCGTGGAGATTCGTCTTCGTCCGGCCGGACCCATGGTTCGGTTGGCGGCTGGGCTGATCGACCTCGCCATCCAGTTGGGCATCTTCCTGGCCCTGTCGATTCTGATCGGGGTGGTGAGCAGTGCGGTGGGGTCTGAAATTGGTCTGGGAGTCTTTTTGATCCTGTTTTTCCTGCTCTACTGGTTTTACTCGGTCCCTTTTGAGGCAGGAAAGCGCGGGGCCACGCCAGGCAAGAGAGCCATGAAACTGCGGGTGGTCCAGGTGAACGGAGGACCGGTGACTTGGGGACAGGCTTTTGTCCGGAGCCTGCTGCGCATTGTCGATGGACTCCCACCGATTGGTCTGGTGCCGGCCACCTACCTAGTGGGAATGTTCTTCTGTCTGACGACGCGCTCTTTCCAGCGCCTCGGGGATCTCGCCGCGGGCACGGTGGTGATCTACGTCCGGGAAGCGGAAAGCTACAGTCGTCTGAGGCCACCCCCCTTGGGGGCATTGGAGCCGTTGGCCCCGACGATCGTGCTTTCCCGTGAGGAGCAGCAGGCCATCGTGGCTTTTTACCAACGGGCCAGCCTTTGGTCCGATGAGCGCAAAATCGAACTGGCCGGCCGTTCCGGTCCTCTTGCGGGGCCGGGCGGTGTTGAGGGCGTTTGGCGGCTCTGGCGGATGGCCGCCTGGCTGCTCAGGGAATCCGTTGGGCCGTCGTCCGGGGAGCCGTCCCAAACGCAACGGAGTCTCCTGGTGCCACCGCCGCTGGTCCGCAGCAACACCCACCGTCTGACATGATCCTGCAGAAATGACGAAACAGGAATTTGAGCAACGCAATGAACCGGCTTGGCGCCGCCTCGAGTGGTTGGTCGACGGATTGGAATCGGGACGCAAGGAAACGGCCGTGGGGGAAGTTCCTGCTTTGTTCCGTCAAGCCTGCCATGATTTGACGCTGGCGGAGCACCGCATGTACGGACTGGCGCTTTGTGAAAGGCTCAATGAACTCATCATCCGCGCCTACCGTCAACTGTACCGGGCACATCAGCCCTGGGGCGCCCGGGTCGTCAGCTTTTTTGTGACGGGCTTTCCCCGGGCGGTGCGCCGGGATTGGAAACTTTTCTGGTGGGCCTTCCTGTTCTTTTGGGGGCCGTTTTTTGCGCTCGCCTTTTCCGCGCACCACGATCCCCGCTGGGTGGAGTCGGTCCTCGGTAGCGAGGGCATGTCCGCCATGGAATCCATGTATTCCGGCGGAGAGGCCGTGGAGAAAATGCGGGAGAAGTTCGACTCCAATTTCCAGATGTTCGGCTTCTACATCATGAACAATGTGAGCATTGACTTCAAATGCTTCGCCGGAGGCATCGTTTATGGGGTGGGTGCACTCCTTGTATTACTGTTTAATGGCCTGCAGATTGGTGCGGCGACCGGTTATGTGGTGGAGAATTGCAATCCGGAAGCCTTTTTTAAATTCACCGCGGGACACTCCAGTTGGGAACTTCTTGGGGCGGTCATCTCCGGTATGGCTGGGATGAAGCTCGGGATGGCGGCTCTCATTCCGGGGCGGTACAACCGATCGGAGGCGATCCGTCAGGCGGCGAAGGCCGCGCTGCCGCTCATTTTGGGAGCCGCGGCCATGACCGTCGTGGCGGCGATGATCGAGGGGTTTTGGTCCGCCCAATCGCTCCCGCCCTCCGTTAAATATAGCTTTGGCATTTTTTGGTGGGTTTTTCTCGCAGTGTACTTCAGCTTCAGCGGACGGAGGTCGCAGGCTCTGGAATGAAGATTGAGGACATCACTGCGGTGATCCGTCCCCGTGCTCCCTGGGAGGCAGTGGATCTGGGATTTGTCCTGACACGGCAACACCTTCCCAAATTGTTGGGATTGTGGCTGGGGTTGATCGTCCCTTGGTGGTTGTTGTGCATGGCCGTGTTTGGCGCTTCCTGGTGGACATTTTTCCTGGTTTGGTTTCTCAAGCCCGCCTATGACTGGCTGGCGGTTTTCTATCTGGGGCGGGCTCTTTTTGGCACCAAGCCGGGATGGCAGGAGGTGATCCGCGGGACCCCTCTTCCTTTGTTGCGGAATGCGCTCGACATTTTGGTGTTGCGCCGGTTTTCACCGGGCCGGGCCCTGCTGCTTCCGGTGAGGGTGCTGGAAGGACAAACCGGCAGTGCCTATGTGAAACGGAGCCGGGTGATTTCCGGCCATGGTGGAGGGACCGCGCTCTCCTTGATGGCCTGTTGTGGCATTTTCGAGTTGCTGGGAGCCTGTGGGGTGGCTGCGCTGGTGTATGCCTTACTGCCCGACCTGATGAAGCCGGAACTCGCCGAAGTCGGGGAAATGATTCTGGGGGATGAGTTGCAGGATCCCGCCAGTCTGTTGCGTTGGATCCTCCTCTTTTCCTACCTGGTGGCGATGCCATTCATCGAATTGTTCTACGTTGGCGGAGGGTTCGGTCTGTATCTCAACACCCGGACCCACATGGAAGGCTGGGACATCGATCTGACGTTTCGGAGCATCGCGGACCGTCTCGAAATCCAGGGAACCAAGGAAGCAAAGCCGGACCTCGCCGGAATTTCCTTGCCAGCCTGGTTTCTGGTGGCGCTTTCCTTGGGTCTGTCGTTCTCGAGTGCCTTGGCTGCAGAATCCGGTCCCCCCTCAGAAAAGCTCCCGGAGGCGAAGCAGGAGGCGGCGGTGATCGAACCCGGCAAGACTCCGGGTGACACCATGGAAAAAGTGCTGGCCCATGAGGATTTCAAAGTTCACAAAAAAAAGATCCAGGTCTACCGTCAGAACGGCCCCAAGGTCCCGGTGATAGGCGGCACCCTTTTTGGTCTCTTGTTTCAGGTCTTGGTATGGATCCTGGTGGTGGCCTTGGTGGCTGGTGCGATTTACTGGGTGGTGAGGCATGCCTATCTGTTCAACCGCGGTGTCGGCGGCATATCGAGCAGTAAAATGGCCCGTCGGGCAGCGGTGGTCATGGGGATGGACATTCGTCCTGAAGCCCTGCCGTCCGATATTCCCACGGCGGCATGGAAACTCTGGTCCGAAGGCCTGGGGCGTGAGGCTCTGGGGTTGCTTTACCGTGGAGCCATTTCCCGCCTAGTTGCCGAGGTGAGACTGCCCATCGAAGAGAGCGACACGGAGGGAGATTGCCTGATGCGCGCCCGTCAGGCTGGGGCGGAAGCCCGGCCGGATTACTTGTCCGAGTTGACCACGGTCTGGACAGGGGCGGCTTACGGAGGGACTTTGCCCCGGGAGGATCACATGCTTCGCCTTTGCGAGGCTTGGCCCTTCTTCCAACCTGGAGTCATCGCCAAACCGCAAGGAGGGGCCTCATGAGGGGGGCGGAGGTCAAAATCCGACAGCTGGCCATGCTTGTCCTCGGGGGGCTGGTGGCCGGATGTGGAAAGATGGATGAGGTCGAGCGCACGATCGGCTATCTCGGCAAGGCTCGGGCCAACCCCTTTCTTGCGGCCCAGCGCTTTCTCGGAGCCTACGATTTCGATGCCAAAGTGGTGGGGAGGCTTTCAGAAATGCCCGACAGCGGGGTGGTGTTGTTCGCTCCTGCCGAGGCCATTTCTTCGCAGGGGACGGCGGACCGTTTCATCTCCTGGGTGCGCAAAGGCGGGCATCTGATTTACGCCATCGATGGCGCGAATGGATTTCAGAATGACTTTGAAGATGTCATTGTCGAGGAATCCAAGCAGGATTTCGGGAACAAAAACCCGGACAACTCGGAGCAGGGCACGGAGTCTGCGGAAGCACCTGCGGAGATCAAGGCAGAGCAGGAGGAAGCACCGCGAGAGCGGGGGAAAGAGGTGCCTCCGACCAGGCAGAGCCCTGCGGGAGAAAGCTCAAAAAAGAAAAAGAAGTCTCCGGCCGGGAAAATTGACAAGGAGGATAAGGATGACAAGGAGGAGGAAGTCCGTCATCCCTTGCTCAGCTCTGTCGGAGTCACGATCCCGGAGGAATCTATCGGAAAACCGGGAGAGACATTGACCCTCTCACTCCTCGGAGAAACGCTGCGGGTGGGTGACCGTTCGGGACTGCCGGTGCAATTGGGACGGACCCTGAGGCCAGGGGAGTTTTCCCTGGGAGAGCCCCAGTCGAGCAAGTTGCTCTCGATCCGGTTGGGACAGGGGCGGGTCACTATCATTCCGGATGCTTGGTTCTGGCGGAACCGTTTCATCGGGGATCAGGATCACGCCGCGCTGCTGCTGGGGGTGGTTGGCGAGGATGGTCACGCTTTCTGGGTGCTGCGCGGTGCCGATGTGTCCTTTTTTGGACTGCTTTGGCACCATGGCTGGCAGGTTGTGATTGCCATACTCCTTCTCCTCGGGTTGTGGCTCTGGCGGGAGTTGTCCAGGTTCGGCAAGATCCTTGAAAGCCGGGTCCAGGACGAGGTCAAAGATTTCTCAGCCCATGTGGGGATGGTCGGCCGCTTTCTCTGGAATCAGGGACAGTCTTCTGCCCTCATTCAAGCGGCGCGTGACAGGTTGAGACGTCTCGTCGAAGGAAAGCTTTTCGCCGGAACCCTGGCCGGAGATGAGATTGTGGTCTCCCGACTCAGCGAGGTGGGAGGAGTCCCCATCGAACGGGTAAGGGCTGTCTGGTCGGGGCCGCCGCCGATGGAGCCCAACGCGTTTGTACATTTCATGCAGGATCTGCAACAGATCGAATCCCGTCTTTGATCCCTTCTTTTTCTTGGCATCTGCCGTTTTCACCGCACCAACATGAACGAGTCCCCGTCTCCCAATCCCACGTCGCCGCCTTCCTTTCCGTCCGCCACCGTCCCGGCCATGTCCCCTGTTCCCGCGGGGCAGTTGGATCAGGCATTTGTCGATGCCGGTGAGTTGATCGGAAAGATTCGTGACCAGGTAAGGCGGGTTTTCCACGGCCAGGACCAAGTGATTGATCAGGTGCTGGCTAGTTTTCTGGCGGGTGGACATGTCCTGTTGGAGGGCAAACCTGGACTTGGAAAAACCCATCTGGTGTTGGCACTGGCACGGACCTTTGGGGGGGATTTCAGCCGGATCCAATTCACCCCCGATCTCATGCCCTCGGATGTCACCGGCCACAGTTTGTTTGACATGGCCAGCCAGACTTTCCGCCTGCGCAAAGGCCCAGTATTTGCCAATCTGCTGCTCGCGGATGAAATCAACCGGGCTCCCGCAAAAACCCAGTCAGCCTTGTTGGAGGTCATGCAGGAACAACAGGTGACGATCGACGGAGAAAGTCTCGCCCTGCCACCGCCTTTCATGGCTCTGGCGACCCAGAACCCCATCGAACACGAAGGGACATATCCGCTGCCGGAGGCCCAACTCGACCGGTTCATCATGAACATCATCATCGACTATCCGGGGCTCAGTGATGAACGGGACGTGGTGGTGCGGGCCGCCAGTGGCGCCGGTGGCCGAGGAATT
>JADZAX010000095.1 GCA_020852405.1 Verrucomicrobiales bacterium | reverse complement strand
CTGGGAGAGGATGCGGCAGTGCTCCTCAGCGTTCAAGGAAAAGGGAAACGACTCACCCTGAGCCGGGAGGAAGCCCGCCAACTTGCCGCTTTCCCTGTCCCGAGGGCTGCGCCATGGTGTGGAGCATCATGAGTTCCACTCCAGTTCCTAACATCGTTCTTTTCGACAGCGACTGCCCGCTGTGCACCTTCCAAATGAAGTCACTCACCTGGCTCGATTGGTTTCACCGGGTGGCCTTCATCCCGATCGCCGATGCCCGCTCCGCCCGCGTCGCCCCCGACCTCACAAGGGAGGATCTGATGGAGGCGATCCACTGCGTCACGCCAGAGGGGGAGATCCACCGGGGAGCACGGGCGATCCGGTTCCTTGGATGGCGCCTGCCACTCCTCCTTCCGGTCTCGTTGTTTCTTTCGCTTCCCGGGGTGATCTGGGTGGCGGAACGTTTTTACCAATGGGTGAGCAAAAACCGCCTGCTGCTGAGCCGGATTTTTGGCTGCAAAGGGGCCTGCGCCCTGATGCCGGAGCGTCCAAGGGAACCAGAAAAAGGAGCCGATTGATCGTCCCTTTGATATTTCCGGCATCCTGCCGGTTGCAAAATCGCGATTTGGGCCTAGGGAAAAGCGCCATTTTTCGCATCCATCGCGCCATTTTCAGCGAATACCCTTTCCGAGCCTTCTCATCATGAAAAAATCCTGCTGCTGCCCGTCAGTCTGCGCCCTCTGGAACACTTCCATCGGAAAGAAAATCATCGTCGCGGTCACCGGCATCCTGCTCGTCGGCTTCCTCATTGGCCATGCCTCCGGGAATCTGCTCCTCTTTCTGGGCCAGGAAGCGCTCAATTCCTACGCGGAATTCCTCCATCACATGGTCCACGGAGTGGGCATCTGGATTGCCCGCGTGGGCATCCTGCTGGCCTTCGTCCTGCACCTTGTGGCCACCGTTCAACTCACCGTCGCCAACCGGGCGGCACGACCTTTGGAATATGAAAAACCCGCCACGGTGCAGGCTTCCCGGTCTTCCCGGATCATGATTTGGTCGGGCTTTACCATCTTGGCTTTCGTCATCTACCACCTGCTCCACTACACCGTCAAAATCCAGGCAAACCTGGCCAATCTTCCCCCCGATGCGGAAGGACGGTTCGATGTGTATTCGATGGTCATCATCGGGTTCTCCTCCTGGCCGGCGACCATTTTTTATCTCATCGCGGTCTCGCTCCTCTGCTCGCATCTTTCCCATGGCATTGCCTCGATCTTCCAGACTCTGGGTTTAAGGACCAAACGGAACGCGGGCCTGATCCAAATGGTGGGACGCACCCTGGCATTCCTCATTTGGGCCGCCTTTGTGGTGGTCCCCCTTTCGGTCATCTCAGGCCTCGTTCACTTGCCGGCAGCTTCCTGAGCCATCTCCACCCCGCTTCCTTTCCGCCACTGTTCCCACATCATTCCGCCATGGCTCTCGACTCCAAGATTCCCTCCGGTCCACTCGATCAGAAGTGGTCGAAGCACAAAAACGACTCGAAGCTCATCAATCCGGCCAACCGGCGCAAATTCACCGTGCTGGTGGTGGGCAGCGGTTTGGCGGGAGGCTCGGCTGCGGCCACTCTCTCGGAGCTGGGCTACCAGGTGAAATGCTTCTGTTATCAGGACAGCGCCCGCCGCGCCCACTCGATCGCCGCTCAGGGTGGGATCAATGCCGCGAAAAATTACCAAAACGACGGGGACAGCGTCCACCGCCTGTTTTACGACACCATCAAGGGGGGGGATTTCCGCTCCCGTGAGTCGAACGTGCATCGTCTCGCGGAAGTCAGCACCAACATCATCGACCAATGCGTCGCCCAAGGGGTGCCTTTTGCCCGTGAATACGGCGGCCTTCTGGACAACCGGTCCTTTGGGGGCGCACAGGTCAAGCGGACCTTTTACGCCGCCGGTCAGACCGGCCAGCAGCTCCTCATCGGCTGTTACCAAGCTCTGAGCAAGGAAATCGCCGCCGGAGGCGTGAAAATGTATCCGCGCACCGAAATGCTCGATGTCGTGGTCGTTGATGGTCACGCCAAAGGCATCGTTGTCCGCGATCTTCAAACCGGCGAAATTTCCACCCACGCGGGCGATGCCGTCATTCTGGCCACCGGCGGCTATGGCAACGTGTTCTACCTCAGCACCAATGCCATGGGGTGCAACGTGACCGCGGCCTGGCGGGCCCACCGCAAAGGGGCCTATTTCGCCAATCCCTGCTACACCCAGATTCATACCACCTGCATTCCGGTCAGCGGCGAATAACAAAGCAAACTGACCCTGATGTCGGAGTCGCTGCGCAATGACGGCCGGGTCTGGGCTCCCAAATCCAAGGAAACGGCAGCCAAGCTCCGCCGTGGTGAACTGAAACCGGCGGACATCGCCGAGGAGGACCGTGATTACTATCTGGAGCGGAAATACCCCTCCTTCGGAAATCTCGCCCCGCGCGACATTTCGAGCCGATCCGCCAAGGAAGCCTGCGACGAAGGCAGGGGCGTTGCCAGCACCGGGCTGGGGGTCTACCTCGACTTCCGTGATTCCATCAAGCGCCTTGGAGAATCCACCATCCGGGCGCGCTACGGCAACCTCTTCCAGATGTATGAGAAGATTTCCGGTGCCAATCCGTATCAGACGCCCATGATGATCTACCCGGCGGTGCATTACACCATGGGTGGACTCTGGGTGGACTACAACCTGATGTCAAACCTCCCGGGCCTCCATGTCCTCGGCGAAGCCAACTTTTCGGACCATGGGGCCAACCGTCTCGGTGCCAGCGCCCTCATGCAAGGACTGGCAGACGGCTATTTCGTGATCCCGGCAACGCTTCCGGTCTATCTGTCCACGGTCAGCCCCGGCAGCATCACCACCAGTCATCCCGAGTTTGCCGCGGCCAAGGCCAATGCCGAAGGCCGGTTGAAGACGCTCTTCAACATCCAGGGCAAACGCACCGTCGACAGTTTCCACCGCCAACTCGGACTACTCGTTTGGGACAAGTGTGGCATGGCCCGCAATGAAAAAGGACTGCAGGAAGCCCTCCGTGAGATCCCGGCAATCCGGGCCGAGTTCTGGGAGAATGTCCGGGTGCCGGGCAACGGGGAAAACCTCAACATGGAACTGGAAAAAGCCGGACGCGTCGCCGACTTCCTCGAATTTGGAGAACTCATGTGCCAGGACGCCCTAAACCGCGAAGAAAGCTGTGGCGGTCATTTCCGGGAGGAGCACCAATACACCGACGCCGATCCCGAAGTGG
Organism: Verrucomicrobiales bacterium; assembly: GCA_020852405.1. Lineage (GTDB taxonomy): Bacteria > Verrucomicrobiota > Verrucomicrobiia > Verrucomicrobiales > DEV007 > JACKQE01. The sequence continues at coordinate 7,672 of JADZAX010000095.1, read as the reverse complement.
CTTCCGGCTATATTTCCGCCGGCGAAGCCAAGCGTCATGACGACAAATTCTCCCATGTCTCCGCTTGGGAATACAATGGCGAAGGCAAGCCTGCCACGCTGCACAGCGAATCCCTGGAGTTCACCGATGTGAAGCCGAGTGTGCGGAGTTACAAATGATCCGGTACCGACCAACCATCAGAAAAGCGTTCCTACCTGGAAGACACCCTTCGAACTTCCTGCCTCGCCGCCATCCCTGAATCGAACTTTCTCCCGACTTCCGCCACCTCCAACGATCACCGCAGACTGACCTCAGTTCACTGCCAACTTTCTCAACATGGCCACGCTCAATCTCACGCTCAAAATCTGGCGACAAGATGGACCCCACAAAGCCGGGCGCATCGAGACCTATGATGCCCACGGTATTCCCGATGATGCCTCATTTCTCGAAATGCTCGACATCGTCAATGAGCGCATCATCGAACAGGGCGGCGAACCGGTCCATTTTGATCATGATTGCCGAGAGGGCATCTGCGGAGCCTGTTCCCTGACCATCAACGGAATCCCGCACGGTCCGGAGGGCGCCGTGACGACCTGCCAACTCCACATGCGCAAGTTCAATGACGGCGATACCATCTGGGTCGAGCCGTTCAGAGCAAAGGCCTTCCCGGTGCTCCGGGATCTGGTGGTGGACCGCACCGCCTTTGACCGGATCATTCAGGCCGGTGGTTTCATCTCGGTGCGGACCGGTTCCGCCCAGGATGCCAATAACCTGCCGATCGCCAAGGACGATGCCGACGCATCCTTCTCAGCGGCCGCCTGCATCGGCTGCGGCGCCTGTGTCGCGGCCTGTAAAAACGCCAGCGCCATGCTCTTCGTCTCAGCCAAAGCGGCGCATCTCAATCTCCTGCCCCAGGGCCAACCCGAAAAAACCCGCCGGGTGCTGGGGATGGTGCAACAAATGGATGCCGAAGGCTTCGGCAACTGCACCAATCAGTATGAGTGCGAGGCGGTTTGCCCCAAGGAAATCAGCGCTGGATTCATCTCCAAGCTGAACCGGGATTACGCCTTGGCCGCTGCCAAGGAGACGCTGACCTGAGTTGAGCGGACACAGGTCTCTGACGCAATGGGGACGGGGACGAAAATCCCCGTCACAGAAACCGTGATCCACGCATCGGGGGCTTCACTTGAAGCTGACCCGTGCTTTGGGCAGGGCTTTTTCCAGAGACTTGGCGCCCGCCTCGGTCACCTTGGATTCCCAAAGAAAGAGGTTGGTTAGGCTTTTCATCGCCTTGAGTTTTTCAAGGCTGGCATCACTGACCTGGGTTCCGTAGAGATTGAGATACCGGAGGTTTTTCAATCCTGACAGAGCACCCAGCTGGGCATCGCCGATCTGGGTGCCATGGAGGTCAAGCCGCACGAGGCGCTCCAATTTGCTGATGACCGCCATTGAAGCATCGGTCACGGCGGTGTCGGAGACATTCAAATCGGCGATATTCGCCCCGATGGGCGCGATGGTGGCAAGATCGGCATCGTCGGCGTCCTTCCCAACGAGACGGAAATCCGCCGAAAGCAGTGGACTGGTATCAGAGAGAGTCTGCACCCGGCCACCGGCCGCAGTGACCGCCTTCCATTGCTCTTCCTTGAGTGGGGACAATCCCTCGGCCAGACTTTTGTAGAGTTCCTGAATTTCGGAGACAGGGATTTTTTCACCAGAATTGCTCACTTCCTTGGGCTTGCCCACCACATTTCCAACCCAGCCACCGAAATCGGCGCCTTCATCGATCCACTTTTTCAGGAGTTCCTGCTCTGCCGGAGTCAAGGGATCCGCCTTGCCGTCCGGCGGCATAACTTCATCGTCATCCTTGGGCAGAGCGGTGCGGGTGAAGAGAGAGCTTTCAGCCGACTTGCCTTTTACCAGCACGGCGCCATCCTCGCTCCCGGCCATGATCGCCCAAGCACCGTCAAGCCGCAGCGCGGCTTTGGGTTTCACGGTTTTGCCGTTCTCTTCATGTGGAACCTTGTGGCACTTGACACAGCTCCTCTCCACCAGAGGCCAGATCTGTTTTTCAAAGTCGACCTTTTGGGCCATCACTGGCCGCCAAGAAAGACCGCATAGAACCACCAGTAAAAGAGGAAGCAAACGCTTGGCAAAGGAAGAATTCATTACCGTATCCTAAACAGATCAGACCGGCCCGCAACGGATTAAATGCGCCAGCCAAACCCATCGCTAGCCATGTCCCTGACGTTCCGGATTTCCTGAACCGGGCCTCACCCACCGCTTGAAGAATTCTCCCGGACAGTCGCGAGACAGGAACTGTCACCAGCTTGAAACCTTCCGACCTCATTCCCCTGTTCATCTTTCACCAGCCAAAGAGACCCGGAGAAGGTGTCTCGGTGGAACGATTGCAAAGGAGCGACCGTGCCACAGGCCTCCGGCTTGCCCTCATAATCAACCCAGAAGATGGTCACCGCTGCGGGCAGTTCATTGTCGATCCGAAGGGTTACCGGCTTATTGGAATGGGCCGACACCTTGACTTCGTCCCCTACTCCCAATGGCAAAGGCTGAAGTTTCACCCAATGATCCCCCCGCTTCCACGCATCAAAAGCGTCACCAAGGGCCTGAGGCCAAACAAACGGGGCCGCTTCTTGAATCCGGAAACCAGCCAGATGAGACTGAACGCCGCGGTTCCGGGGCTTCTGGTAACGCCAGGGGCCGTCCCCAAAAATTTCACCCAACAGCTTTGCCAGAGCAGGATCGTAGGATTTCAATTCCTCCCGGGTGTTCACCTGGTTGTGTTCGAAATCATTCTCCCGGTTGCAGTCGAACCAGGATTGCACCCCTTCGGCCCAATATTCCGCTCTGTTGCTCAACGCATAAGTGCCTTTCCAAAGTCCTTTGATCACGGCAGATTCATAGGCATTCCGAAGCCGCCCATCAAAAAGGGGGTCTGTAAGGGCGAGACCTTGAAGATGGATCGTGTGAGCCATTTCATGAATCAAGATGTTCTCCGAGGCATAGGGATCACCCGGCAGGTCGAGCAGATTCTCCTCACCGCAGGAAACCGCCGGATGCTCCAAGGTTGAGCCCACCCCGCGGGAGCGGCGATCCCAGTACGCCTTGGGCTCCAAATGGCTGTGCTCGGGAATATTGGTGGTGAATTCATCAGGCGCCATGACCACGAAGCGGATCTTGGCCTGAACCAACGCCGCCACCAAGTCCGGCTTGCTACCTTCGAACAGTGCGTCAATGAGGAAACCCGCCTCACGCAAAGCGTGGTCCGAGACCTTGCAGGAGGAGACGATGGGGAAACCTCTCACCACCGTGTATTTCTGATAAAAGGAGGGCAATGCCAACCGCACAACTTCGCTCTCCGGAGGGGCGGAGACAGAGAGCAAGTCTCCTCCGACTGCGAGCGAGGATGAAACCAGGATAAAAACGCCCCAAAGAGAGGAGGTGCCGAAAAATTTTTGAATCATTATTGAGAATTTTAGCGGAAACCACTCCCAAACGGACCTTTTACATCAGAAAAATCACTCAGTTTCCCCAAAATTGGAATTCAAGATTGAAAAAGTTCCCAAAATTGACTATAATTTCTGAAATCGGACGCCAGCGATTTTGCAGAAATTATGATGAATCGTTTCTTTTTCTATACCGGCAAATCATTGGTTTTTGGGGTTGCCTGCACCGTGATTGGGTTTTCCCTCTACATGATCGGCTCCTCTTTGGCATCCGTGGCTCTACAAGCCGGATCCGTTGACGATTCGCCCCCGCTTTTCTCGAAACAGGATCTGCCGTCTGAGCCGATTGCCCAATTGCCGGTAGAGACAGACCCCATGGTCATCCAAATGACCCCCACCTTGTATGCCTCAATCGGCAACCCGACCGATCTGGCGTTTGATGGCGAAGGCACAGGCTTTCTCCTGGACGCCAGCGGAGCAGTGGTCCGCATTCCGGCAGGCGGCCATCGTGACAGCGTGCCGTTTCTCTCCCTGGCGGATGAGCACACGGAAAGGTCGATGGATTTCAGTGCCCTGACGTTGCATCCCGGCTTTCTGGATTCCAAATCTCCCGGATTTGGCCACTTTTATTGCGTCACTCCAGAAATGCCTGGAAAACGAGAATCTGATTTCCGGCCAAGCCACTCGGCCGACGGAGAGCACCATCAGGAGGTCATTTACGAATACCGCGCAACCGATCCCCGGGCGCGAATCTTCTCGGGCACCCGCAGGGAAATGATGAGGTTCAGCCTTCCAGAGGAGGCACCCGCGGTATCATCTCTGGTTTTTGATGCCGCAGGAAGACTCTACATTTCGATCGCGGATGGGGGATCCACCTCCGCCGGACCATCCCAGGCCTCCCGCAATGCGATGGAACTCAACAATCCTTTCGGCAAAATTCTCCGGATTGATCCTTTGGAACGCGATGCCGGCAACGGTCGCTACGGGGTTCCCCGGCGCAATCCGTTCCGGTTTCTGGAAGAAGCCATGCCGGAACTGTGGAGCTACGGACTCCGCTCCCCTTACGGACTTTCCGTCGACGGCATGAAAGGCGAACTGTGCATCCTCGACAAAGGCAAAGACGGCATTGAGGAGATCAATCTCAGTTCCCTAGGTGGCGAACATTTCGGATGGGATCTCTGCGAGGGATCTTACTACTATCCCCCCGCCAAAGGGGAACGCGCCGAGCAGGGAGTTACGATACCAGCCGTCGAGTTTCTCCGGGGAGACGCCCTGACGGGGGCCTTGATGTACCGCGGCAATCTGTTCACAGAATTGAGCAACCGTTTCGTCTTTGCCACCGCATCCGGCCGCCTCTGGATGGCCGAACCACAGGAAAATGCCGCTCCCCGAATGAGGGAGATTTCGGTGGGATTGGAAAATTCCGTCTGGTCCGGTCGGCTGGCAGGAATCCGGGCGTTGCGTCCTGGGTCGCACGGCGAAATTTTCGCCCTCTGCAACGATGGCGCCGTTTTCGTGATGGACAAAGCCTCGCGCACAACGTCCCGCCCAGCTCCACGGCGTCCGCTGATGGCCTGGGCTTTTTGAAAAGAGCCGGATTACCGAATTTTCCAGCGATTGAGCCCAATCCTTTCCGCAATTGATCCCAAACAGATCAAAGCGGAGCATTTCGCATCCGATCTGATCACCAAAGGTTCAAAACGATCAAAGACCCAGGATCGCCAGGTCAGAGATTGCGGCGGCGCCGCTTGAGATGCAGCTGGGCGAGCGATTTCTGAATCGAAGCTTGCACGGCGGCAACTTCTTCGGAGCCGACTTTTTCAAGCAATGCTCTTTCGGCTCGCTCCAGAGCCTCCTGAACCAGGGCTTCGTTGATGTCGGCTTCCAGAATGGCCATGTCGGTGAGCACTGAGACCCCCGCTTGAGTAACCTCAACAACCCCTTCACCCACCGCCAAACTAGTCTCCTGACCGTCCTTGAGGTAACGCAGTTCCCCTGGCTTGAGAGTAGTGACCAACGCCGCATGGCCTGGCAGAACCCCCATTTCCCCCTCGGAACCGGGCAGCACTACCTGATCCACGGAATCGGAAAACGTCCGACGTTCCGGAGTGACGATGTTCAAAAGCATGGACATGATAATAATCCTGAAGCAAGGAGGCCCACGGGAGACTCCGTTCCACAAACCGTTTATTTCTCGACGGTGTCGATCCCACCCTTCATGTAGAAGTTACCTTCGGCAACTTCATCGTGCTTGCCTTCAAGGATCTCCTTGAAGCCCCGCACCGTTTCCGCGACCGGGACATAAACGCCTTTGCGGCCAGTGAACACTTCGGCCACTGCGAAAGGCTGGCTGAGGAAACGCTGAATTTTGCGGGCTCGGAACACCGTAAGTTTGTCTTCCGCGTTGAGTTCATCCATCCCAAGAATGGCGATGATGTCCTGCAAATCCTTATAACGCTGGAGAACGCTCTGGACCCCACGGGCGACCTTGTAATGCTCCTCACCCACCACGTCAGGCGCCAAAGCCTTGGAGGTAGAGGAAAGTGGATCCACGGCGGGATAAATCCCAAGCTCCGCAAGGGATCGCTCAAGAACCACGGTGGAGTCAAGGTGAGCGAAGGTGTTTGCCGGTGCCGGATCGGTCAAGTCATCCGCAGGAACGTAAACCGCCTGGAATGAGGTGATCGAACCCTTGGTGGTGGACGTGATTCGTTCCTGCATGGCCGCCATTTCCGTCGCCAAGGTAGGTTGGTAACCCACCGCGGAAGGCGTGCGTCCGAGCAGAGCGGACACTTCGGAACCGGCTTGGGAGAATCGGAAAACATTGTCAACAAAGAGCAGCACGTCCTGGTTTTTTTCATCCCGGAAATACTCGGCCATGGCCAACGCGGAGAGAGCCACGCGAAGACGCGCGCCCGGAGGCTCGTTCATCTGACCGTAGACCAGTGCCACTTTGGATTCCGCAAGATTGTCCTGCTTGATGACGCCAGCGTCGCTCATTTCCCAGTAAAGGTCGTTTCCTTCACGGGTTCGCTCACCCACGCCGGCACACAGGGAATATCCCCCGTGCTGCTTGGCAATGTTATTGATGAGCTCCATGATGACAACCGTCTTGCCGACACCCGCTCCTCCGAAGGCTCCGACCTTCCCCCCTTTGGTGAAAGGGCAGATGAGGTCGATGACTTTGATACCGGTTTCGAGAATTTCCGCCGAAGTGCTCTGCTCGACCAGCGTGGGGGCCGGACGGTGAATCGGATAATATTTGGAAGCACGGACTTCGCCACGCTCGTCAACCGGCTGGCCGGTGACGTTGAAAATACGTCCCAGAACGACCTCGCCGACCGGCACCATGATCGGAGCGCCGGTATCGATGACCGCCCCCCCGCGTTTGAGACCTTCCGAACTGGACATGGCCACCGCACGCACCCAGCCATCACCCAAGTGCTGCTGCACCTCCAGAACCAGTTTGGTGGGAGTGCCGTTCACATCATAATCCAACGTCAGGGCGTTGTAGATCGCGGGCAGTTGGGTGGCTCCGGAGAAGTCGGCGTCCACCACCGGTCCGATTACCTGGACGATTTTACCTACGTTGCTCATGTTATGAATCGTTCGCTAAAGGCTGGTTGTTTGTCTGGGAGAAATGAGAGAAAGTTATTGCAACGCGCGCATCGCGGTCGTGATCTCGAGAAGTTCGTTGGTGATCCCGGCTTGGCGAACCTTATTGTATTCCAAGGTGAGATCTTTGATGAGTTGCTTGGCGTTGTCGGTGGCATTCTTCATGGCCACCATTCGCGAACTGTGCTCCGAAGCCCGGGATTCCATGATCATTTGATAGACCTGGTTGTTAACATACTGGGGCACCACCGTGTCGAGGACCCCAGTCACAGAAGGCTCGAACAAATAACCGGTGGGATTGACCACGGCGCTTTTGGGCTCGAAAGTGCCCGCTCCCATTCCCGCAAAGGATTTGTCTTTACCGAGTTCGATGGGGCTGATCGGCAACAGGGTCTCCACCATGGGCTCCTGTTTGATGGTGTTGATGAAGTTGGTGAACGCCACCCGGACTTTCGTGTATTTGCCGGACAGAAATGCCTCGGTGACATACTTGGCGACCGTTTTGACTTCCAGGAAAGCCACCGGATCCTTGATATGAAAATCCGCGAGGAGGTGCTTTTTGAGACGCACCAAAGTCTGGCGTCCCTTGGCTCCGACTGTGACAAAATCCGTGTCAG
>JADZAX010000094.1 GCA_020852405.1 Verrucomicrobiales bacterium | reverse complement strand
CGCCGCCCAGGGCCGGATCGAGGACGCGCTGGCGGCCGGGGTCCAGATCGCCGCCGCAGCCCCGGAAGATTTGACCACGCTGATGGCGGTGCATGACCTGATGGCCGAATACGGACAGAAAGAAAAGGCGGCCGGCATCCTCGACCAGGTCAATGCCGCTGCGCTCAAAATTCCCAAAAAAGAACGCACCCCGGCCCAGTTGGTGGCCCTCGGTCAGGCCGCCCTGGCCCTCGGCGCCGATCCGGCCCAGGTGTTGGGGGATTTTTTCACGGCGGCCCAGAAATTGCCCAAAGGCACGCCCCCTCCCAAACCGGGTGAAGCGCCCCCTCACCTCCTCGCCGCGCACGATGCCGCGGGCCGCCTTGCGATCGACAAGGGAGACTTCAAGCGCGCTGCCCAGGAGTATCAGAAAGCCTTGGGCTATGCCCCCAATGATCCCGACCTCCGCTTCGGACTGGCCCGGGCGTTTTTCCCCAGCGACCGGAAAAAAGCGGGCGAAGCGCTCGACCGGGTGCTGGACACCAATCAATACCACGCCGGCGCCCTCATGATGAAGGCCGAGATTCTGGTGGATTCCGAGGCCTACCCAGAAGCCGAAGCCCTCGCCGACCGGCTCCGCACCCTCAACGCCCGCCATCCCCTGGCTTGGGCGATGAAAGCAGCCATCGCCAATCTGGCCCGCAACGATGCCGCAGCCGAGAAAGAGAACCGGGACCAAGCCCTTGAAATCTGGCAAGACAACCCGCTCGTCGACCACACGATCGGACGACTGCTGTCCAGAAACTACCGTTTTGCGGAAGGCGCCGACCATCAGCGGGCCGCACTGACATTCGACCCCGCTTTTGCCCCGGCCCGGATCCAGCTGGCCAATGACCTGATGCGCCTGGGGCACGAGGAGGAGGCCTGGAAACTCGCCCAGGAGATCGCGGATACAGACGAATACAACATCCTCGCCCACAATCTGACGATCCTCCGGGATGAGATCGCGGCATACCGGACGATCCAGACCCCGGAGTTCACCCTGCGGATGCCCGCGGAGGAGGCTGAGATTTACGGAGAGCGAGCCCTCGCGCTGCTGCGGGAGGCACGGCAAGTCCTCTGCAAAAAATACGGGCTCGATCTGCCGGGTCCGGTGCTCGTCGAGTTTTTCCCCCACCAGCAGGATTTCGCCATCCGCACTTTCGGAAACCTGGGCGGATCGGGCATTCTCGGCGCCTGCTTCGGAACCGTGGTCACCATGAACAGCCCGGGAGGACTGGCGGCGAACAAAAACAACTGGGAAGCCACCCTGTGGCATGAGTTCTGTCATGTGGTGACCCTGACCGTGACGAAAAACAAAATGCCCCGATGGCTCAGCGAAGGCATCTCGGTCTATGAGGAACTCCAGCGTGACCCGAGCTGGGGACAGGTCATGACCCCCGACTACCGGCGGCTGGTGCTGGAAGAGGAGGGTGCCTTGACCCCGGTATCCAGGCTCAGCAGCGCCTTTCTCAGTCCCAAGAGCGGGGAACACCTCATGTTTGCCTACTATGAGAGCATGCTGGTGGTGGAGTATCTCGTGAAGCATCACGGGGAGGACGCCGTGCGACGCATTCTGAAGGATCTGGGCAACGGAATTCTGATCAATGATGCCATCGCCCGGAACACCGAGCCGATGGAAAAGCTGGAAGCGGATTTCACGGCGCACGTGCAAAAGTTGGCCCAGGACCTCGCCCCCGGCGTCGAGTGGGAGAAACCTCCAGTCGATGAAATGAACCCACGGGATCCCGCTTCCGTGGCGGCTTATGTCGCTCAGCACCCGGCCCACCTCGGAGCCCGGCGCCTTCTCTCCGAAGCCCTCCTCGCCCAGAAGGAATGGCAGGCCGCCGCGGAATCCGCCCGCATCCAGATCAAACTCTATCCCGGAGACACCACGCCGGGCTGCGGCTATGAAATGCTCGCCGCCGCCTGCCGCGGCTTGCGCGACACTGCCGGGGAAACCAGCGCGCTGCGGGAACTTTCCCAGAGAAGCGGTGAGGCTTACCAGGCAGGGGTCCGCCTGCTCGACCTGGAGAAAGACGCCGGTGACTGGACGCAATTGCTCACCACCTCGGACCGGGTCCTGGCCATCAATCCTTTTCAGAAAGAAGCGCATTTCTGCTGCGCCCGGGCCCATGAATCCGAGGGGAGGTCCGAGCCCGCGCTGGAGGCCTATGGAACCCTGCTGAAGCTGAAGCCACCAAACCCTTCGGAAGTGCGCTTCCACATGGCGCGTCTCCTGCGTCCCACCGATGCCGCCTCCGCGAAACGGCATCTGATCGACGCCCTCGTCGGGTCGCCCCGTTATCGGGAAGCGCTGGCATTGCTCCAGGAAATGTCACCGCCCCCCTCCACACCAACCCCCACCGCACCTGAAGGTCCCACAGCACGCTGAGTTCCGCTCCTTTTGGCGCTTTCTGGCGTGCGGGCTGGCGGCCCTCGCGCTGGCCACGGCGGCACCGGTCGATGCCCCCGGCACGAGCCTACTGCCGACCCATTTCGGCATCCACGATGACGAAGTGCCCCGCGATCCGCGTGATTTCAACGGTGGAGAACAGGCGGACTTCCCCACCTGGCAGGTTAACCAGGAATTGCCCAACGATGTCTTCACCTTCGCCCGACTCCGCTACGAATCCGGGATCTGGATGCGCCAACGTTCCAAGTGGCTCATAGACTATCCCGACAGCGACCTGAATTTCTCGTACCGCCTCCAACAACTGACCTCCCTGCAGGTAAATCCGATCGGCGCGATCGTCGACATCGATCCCGAGCAGATGCGGAATTACCCCTTCATCTACATGATTGAACCGGGAAACATTTCCCTTTCCGATGAGCAGGCCAAAGTAATCCGGGACTACCTGGAAAATGGCGGCTTTATCATGGTTGATGATTTTTGGGGCGACGACGAGTGGGCGGTTTTCGCGGACGCCCTGAAGCAGATTTTTCCGGACCAGGTTCCCGAAGAACTGGACATCAGCCATCCCATCTTCCACGCGGTTTTTGATTTGAACATCAAGCCGCAAATCCCCGCCGTGGGCATCGCGCTGATGGGCCGCGAAAGCGGCATCACCTATGAATGGAACAAACCCGGCACCGAAGTGGCCCAGTACAAGGCGCTCTATGATTCCAAAGGCCGCATCTGCATGTTCATCGCGTTCAACACCGACCTCGGCGACGGCTGGGAGGAGGAAGGCACCGATCCGTGGTATTTTCAGGAGTTTTCCGAAAAGTATGCCTATCCTCTGGGGATCAATGTGATCTTCTACGCGATGACACATTGACCGGAAGCGGGACTTCTCAATACACACACCCTTCTCATGGACGAATACGAATTCGAAAAAGAAATGTCGGAGAAACTCCGCGACGCGCGAGACCGCATCACCAGTGAGCTGGGCCAGGTCATCGTCGGCCAGCACGAGGTCGTCGAGCAGATGCTGATCGCTCTGCTTTCGGGCGGACATTGCCTCGTCACGGGAGCTCCCGGCCTCGCCAAAACGCTTCTGGTGAGGAGCCTTTCCCAGGTGTTCGACCTGTCCTTCCACCGCATCCAGTTCACCCCCGACCTCATGCCCTCGGACATCACGGGCACGGAAATTCTCGAAGACCGTCCGGAAGGGGGACGCCAGATGGTCTTCGCCCAGGGCCCGATTTTCGCCAACATCATTCTGGCTGACGAGATCAACCGCACACCGCCCAAAACCCAGTCCGCCCTGCTCGAAGCGATGCAGGAAAAACAGGTCACTGTCGCGGGCAACACGTTTGATCTGGGCAAACCATTCTTTGTTTTGGCCACCCAGAACCCGATCGAGATGGAGGGCACCTACCCGCTTCCCGAGGCCCAGTTGGACCGGTTCATGTTCAACATCGTGATCGGTTATCTTGGCGAGGATGACGAGGTCGAGGTCGTGCGCCGCACCACCGGAGCCCCCGGCGCCCCAGTCGAAACCATTTTCACCGGTGAAGATCTGCTCCAGTGCCATCAACTGATCCGTCGCGTTCCGGTCTCGGAAGAGGTCCTGAGATACGCCGTAAAACTGGCCTCGGCTACTCGACCGGGCCAACCCAACGCCCCGGAGTTCATTGAGAACTGGGTTGAGTGGGGAGCGGGCACCCGCGCCGCTCAGTTCCTCATCCTGGGTGCCAAGACCCGGGCCTTGCTGCACAACCGGGCCCATGCCAGCTTCGACGATGTGAGGGCCCTGGCCCACCCGGTGCTGCGACACCGCATTCTCATCAACTACAAGGCGGAAGCCGAAGGAGTGACCCTGGAACAGGTCATCGACCGGGTCATTGAATCCGTCGATCAAAAACACTAGGCCGCATCTCCCGGGGCATTCAGCCCTCCTTGCGGATCTCCTCCGCCCCCTTCCTTCCCTTTCCTGCGAACGTTCCCCTTCCCGCCATGTTGGACCCCGCCGCCCTGATGCGACTCCGCACGCTGGAAATGCGCGCCCGGGTCGTGGTCGAGGGGTATTGGAAAGGCATCCACCGCAGCCCCTACCACGGGTTCTCGGTGGAGTTCAGCGAATACCGCCCCTATGTTCCGGGCGATGATCCCCGCTTCATCGACTGGAAAGTGCTTGCCCGGAGCGATCGGGTCTTCCTCAAGAAATTCGAAGACGAAACCAATCTCCGATGCACCCTGGTGGTGGACCAGAGCCGTTCCATGAGCTTTGCCGCGGCCGGGCATTCCAAGGCCGACTATGCCTCCACGCTGGCGGCGACCCTCGGTCAGTTCCTCATGGAGCAGGGAGACGCCGTGGGCCTGGCGACCTTTGATGAGAAACTCGACCAGTGGATCCCGCCCCGGAACCGTCCCGGCCACCTGCGCCGGCTGATGGTGCATCTGGACAATGCCCCCCGGGGAAAAGGCACCGACTTCACCGGCCCCCTTGAACATTTCGCCGGCCAGGAGCGCCGAAGGGGGCTGCTGGTGCTGATCTCGGATCTACTCTCCCCCGTGGAAAATCTCCTGACCACCCTGGGGCATCTGACCGCGCTTGGACATGATCTGATGGTCTTCCAGGTGCTCGACCGTGCCGAGTTGGACTTCACCTTTGACCGGGCGACGCATTTCCGCGATGCCGAATCCGGGGAGGAGATCTACGTCGATCCCGGAGCCGCCCGGGAGAGTTATCTCTCGAAACTCCGGGCCCACCTCGATGCGGTGCGTCATGCCTGTGAGAGCCGACGTGCCGACTACCGGCTGGTGGCGACCGACGAGCCGATGGAGCAGGTGCTCTATGATTTCGTGAAAGGCCGCGAGAAAGCCAAACCGCGGGCGCGCCGGAGCAGGAGCTCACCCCGCTGACCAGGATGCCCTTGCCGGACGGTTTCAGGTCAAAGCTTTCCCTTGACGGCGAGGGGGGTATCCCTGTTCATTGAGAGCGATGTTCGATGTCCACAGTCCCATTTGGAATCCTCCCTGTTCAGGGCTCCAACGGACATCTGAGACCAGGCCGGAGGATTTTTGGCCATGACCTTTCTCTTCCCACTGTATCTGCTGGGAGCCCTCGCTCTTGGGGTGCCCATTCTGCTTCATCTGCGGAAGCGTCCGCCGAAAGACCACGTGGTTTTCAGCTCCCTGATGTTTCTCCAAAAGACCCCGGAGCGGTTGACCCGGCGTTCCCAAATCGAACGCTGGTTGCTCTTGGCACTGCGATGTCTGGCACTGCTCCTGTTGGCGGGGCTGTTCGCCCGTCCGCTGCTCCGCTCCGATGCCCTCCCTGATGCCGGCGGCGAGGGACGGCGCCTGCTGCTCCTGCTGGACACGAGTGCCTCCATGCAGCGTGATGGCCTCTGGCCTCAGGTGGTGAGCAATGCCCGGGAATGGATCACCCTGGCGAAACCCGAGGATGAACTGGCCTTGGTGACCTTTGACACGAAACTCCATCCGGTGCTGGGATTTGATGAATGGTCCGCGCGTCCCCCCGGAGAGCGCCGGGAGCAGGCGGAAAGTCGGCTCACCAAGCTTCTCCCTGGCTGGCATGACACGGATCTGGGTCGTTCTCTGACCGGAGCCTCCGAACTGCTCCTGCAGGATTCCGAATCCGGTTCATCGAAAGGCTCCCCCACGGAAAAACCCAAAGCTCTTCCTTCCCGGCATTTCAAGGCCCATGACCTCATCGTGTTCAGTGATTTCCAAGAAGGAGCGGCCCGGGAATCACTGACCCGGAATGCCTGGCCGGAAGAAGTGGTCGTGCACCCGGTGCCCCTGGAACCCCGCCAGGCAGGCAATCTGGCACCGCATTTTGTGGCCCAGCTGGATCCGGATGATGACTCCCGTCCCAGCGGTGCCGAGCGGGGAGCCCGGGAAGTTTCGACCGAGCCGAGGGTGCGCATCAGCAGCGACCGTGACACCAGTGGCGAGGGTTTCACCCTCACCTGGAAAGGACACGACGAGCCACGGATCAGCGGTCGAGTGCCTTCCGGAGGCAGCCGCACCCTGGCCATTCCCCTTCCCTCCTCTCCGGCGAAAGCGGCCGTCGCTGCCGGACTGCCTGCCGGAGCCCGGCTCTTGGAATTGAGCGGAGACAACCAGCCTTTCGACAATGTTCTGCATCTGGCGCCCCTCCAGCCCGCTCCCCTCCACGTGCTCTACGTGGACTCAGTGCG
>JADZAX010000093.1 GCA_020852405.1 Verrucomicrobiales bacterium | reverse complement strand
TCACGGGCGGTTGTGCCCCGCAACTCTATGCGATGGCCTTTGAAGAAGCGGGCGTCGATCTCGGCACCACGGATGGCCAAACGCTCCTGGAACGCTTCCTCTGCCTCAACGGTCCGGCGTTCTATGGGTTCCCGGCGTCCACCCGGTGTTTTCAAATGGAGAAGGCGCGCTCCCAGTTTGCGGTTCTCGAGACTCCCGCAGGACCCGTGACCCCTCTTCCCACCGGCATGGGTCTTGACCTGACGTGGCGGATCGTTCCTTGAGCGCTGCGCTGCTCAGGGGAGTCTCGATTTTTTGACCACCCCCTGTTCGGGGGCCGCCCGTTTGACGAGCCCCAGTGCGCGCAGGACCATCTGCCCCAGAACAAAAACGCAGGATCCCAGATAGATCACGGTCAGCGATGTCACCAAAGCGCCGCCAAGGACGCTGGATTTCCAGTTGGCCACGACAAACAGCCGGAGTTTGGTCGACTGTGGATCCTTGAGGAAAGCCTCCGATTTCTCGATGATCGAATCCAGATTGAACGGCGTGACCGAAACGCGCACTTCAGTCTCCACCCCATTGATGACGAGAAACCCCTGATTTTCGGCCTGGATGTATGTGTCCGGTCGACCGGTCTTCCGGTGACGCGTCACGGAACCCTCATGGGTATCCCGCCCGAAGCCAATCACCGGATCAACGGTGACGGTGCGGTCGGGAATGATGAAGAACAGGCAGACCTCCGCCCGCGCCGTGACATGATCCCCCTGCCGCTGATAGGTGACCCAGGAAACCGGAGCCATCGCCGTCACGAACCCGGGGACCACGATGCAGACGAGCCATCCCAGAAGTTGGGCGATGATCTTTCCGAGGAAGCTTGCAGGTTTGGGGTTTCGGGTCGCCATGGCGAAATGTGCCCGTTGGGAGATTGGTTTCCGCCTCCAAGCACCGGCGCATGGTGGACGAAATTCTGCCAGGTGTAAACAGTCAACATTGTTGGCTGAGCAGGCCCAGGGCATCGTTCGGGCAGGTCAATGTGCAGCCGTTCTGGAGCCCGCCTCCTCCGCGATCCGCTTTCGGCTGAAGCCTCGCCGCCCCTTGGTCTTCCGCAGTTCGTCGGCCTCGCGTGCCTCGCCTTGGCCGAAGATCAGCCGCCGGTAACGATGCGCCGTGTTTTCCCAGGCAATGGCGCGATTCACCCCGTAGAAAGTGTGCTCCAGCATCATCCCCTATCCGCGCCGCGCCCGGCGCCCGCCCCCCACGGCCTCGGCATAGCCGCATCAGCGGTAGTCCTTGGGATCTTCCACCATCCCGGCGCGCACCGGATTCAGGTCGATGTAGGCCGCCATGGTCAGCAGCGCCGCCTCCGAGCCTTCCACAATCACGCTCTTGAACCGGTCCTCCCAGAGCGTGCCCCGTCGTCCCTTGCGGCGGTTGTACCATTGGGTGAAGCGCTGTTTGAGTTCCTTGAGAAATACCGACAGATCACCCCTCCGGACCGCGAATCTCTCCAGAATTTGCGGCAACCAGGTGGGATCGGACGACGCCTGGGCCCGCTCGATTTCCTGCCGGATCCCCAGACTCTGGACATCGTCGTAGAGCAGAGGCAGCATGGCGAGAAGCCCCTCCACGGTGAGCTTGGGGAATTTCTCCCGATCGGGCACCCGCACCAGCAGGTGAAAGTGGTTGGTCATCAAACAACCGAACCGCCTACAGGGAGGCGGAGAGATAGATTGTCTCTCAGGACACCCCGGAGGGTCGATGGTCGAGGCCTCGGACCATCGATCAATACGTGATGATCTCGATCCCGGAGAAGCGCTCCAAGCGACGCAACCAGCGCAGAAAGAAGCGTTTTCTTTTTTATAAATGACCTGTCCCTTTATATTTCTCGCAGTCGAGCAATAATGCCAACCGGCTTAGTTCTTCACTCACCATTTCGTTCTCCGTCTCTAGATTTCCTGAGGAGATCAAGCGTTTTGAGACTAGTAAGTAAACCTCACGAGAGTCGGAAAAGCTCCTTCCAGGCATTCTGTCCTTAAACGAAATTTCGAATTCAGGTAACGCCTGTTGCGTCGCGGCTTTCAAGCACTGAGAAGCGTAGTAAACCAGACAAAAGGCATCCTTCAATTCATTAGAATCAGCAATTGAAAGAACCGATGAAACATAACTCGTCAACGAACTTCGCAGCCGCTTGAGACCGCCAAGTGAAGTCGATTCGAGGCATTTCTCTACTTCGACCAGGGCTTCACTAACATTCCGCCAAACATCCATTGTAAAAATGTCAGAGGGATCATCAAATGCTCCTTCAATTATCATTACTGCAGGATACCCTGACATCTCAGCCAAGTGTGAAACTGCTGCCAATAGCCGATGTGATTCGCCAGCGCAATCGGGTGCAGCGAGTCTGACAGCCTTCTCTTCCACAATATCTGCAGTGGATCTCATTCGATCAGGTTCAGCGCAATTTGTTTGAAATGATCGACAAGCGGCCCGAATTTCCCTGATCCAAACGCTGCTAGTTCTCCACCTGATCCGCGCACGATGGTTATGGCTAGAACGTCGCCATTCGCAATAGCTTGGGTCACTCCCAGTTGTGACGCGAGAGCTTCATGCCCAAACCGGGAAGGTGCAAAGTGGCCGACCAAATGTCCATCCTTGGTCATAAACCCGCTGATCCCTCTATCATTTTTCAGAGGAAACTTTGCTCCCGTCTGCAATATCTCTCTCATTCCAGGGTATAGTCCGGAGACTGGATGCGTTGGCCCACCGGGAACTCGGAATGTGTAGGCGAGAGCTTCAAAGAACTCCTCTTCATCAATCTTGTTGGCAAGACGCATCCCCTTCAGCGTCTTCCTCGAATAGTCGGCGGCATCGGCGGAAGCCGCGACACCTGACAGACCTTTTCGCTCAGCGATGCGCAATCCTGTCTGGTAGTGCGATTCGATTAGTTCGACTAGCTTCTTGCACACATTATGCACCCAAACCCCGCCTTCTCCCGCGAAGTAGGTATGGTGGTCGGCGACCGCGAAGTTGTAGGTGGTGAACGTCTGTCCGGGCGGGGCCACTTCGCGGGTCTTGTCCGCGACCCAGGCCCGGGTGCCGTCGCGCAGCGAGAGGATGTCGCCCGCTTGCAGCTCGCGCGCCGGGACGAAGCCGACCCTGCCGGGGGTCAGGACATACCACGGATGGGCCCCGGTGCCGGTGATGGTCTCGTCGGCCCGGTGGTCGCCGTCCCGGTCCACCCCGACATGGAACAACTCGGCGGGATGGGACACGTAGGTCTCCCGCACCGGACGCGGCGCGGTGAGATAGGTGCCGGGGTCACGGCTCCAGACGAGATCGCCCGCCCGGACACTCTCGATGGGGACGGCCCCGGCCGGCGTGGCCACCAGAGTGCCGGCGACAAAACACCAGGGGTCGATCCACTCCCGGAACGCTTTGAGTTTGTCCCGCAGACGGGAACAGAGGGTTTGACGCGCCGGGGCCTGCATCACGGGACGTTCGATGAGCTTTTCCATGGTCCGGGTCATCTGCCCGGCTTTCGCCAATTTAGCCGCCTGCCGCAGTTCGGCAACGCCCATTGCGGCCGCAATGATCTCGGTCACGATCACCCCGGTGAGGAG
>JADZAX010000092.1 GCA_020852405.1 Verrucomicrobiales bacterium | reverse complement strand
GGTGGAGTATGTCGTTGAGATGGGGTTCACCCACATCGAGTTGATGCCGATTACCGAGTTTCCCTTCGACGGTTCCTGGGGCTACCAGGTTTGTGGCTATTTCGCCCCGACGAGCCGGTTTGGGAATCCCGATGAGTTTCGCTATTTCGTGGACCGTTGTCACCAACGGGGAATTGGGATCATCCTGGACTGGGTCCCGGCCCATTTCCCGAAAGATCCCCACGGTCTCTCCAAGTTCGATGGCACCGCCTTGTACGAGCACGAGGATCCGCGGAAAGGCGAGCATGCAGACTGGGGAACCTTGATTTTCAACTATGGGCGCAATGAAGTGCGGGGGTTCCTCCTGGCCAGTGCGCTCTACTGGTTGAGGGAATTCCACCTCGACGGACTCAGAGTCGATGCCGTGGCCAGCATGCTTTACCTCGACTATTCGAAACAGCCCGGAGAGTGGGTGCCGAACATCCACGGCGGCCGGGAGAATCTCGAAGCCATTGCCTTCCTCCGGCAACTCAACCTGGCTTGCTACACGGAGAATCCCGGCATCATGATGATGGCCGAAGAGTCCACCGCTTTCCCCTCTGTGTCACGGCCAACTGATCAGGGCGGGCTAGGGTTTGGCTTCAAATGGAACATGGGTTGGATGCATGACTTCCTCGTCTACATGGCCTACGACCCCATTCATCGGCGCTACCACCACGGGGAGGCCACATTCTCCATGGCCTACGCGTTCAACGAAAACTTTGTCCTTCCGTTGAGTCATGACGAGGTCGTTCATGGCAAGGGATCGTTGATCCGGAAGATGCCAGGAGACCGTTGGCAGCAGTTTGCCAATTTGCGCCTGTTTTTGGCTTGGATGTACGCCCACCCGGGTAAAAAGCTTCTCTTCCAAGGCAGTGAGTTCGCCCAAGACCGCGAGTGGTCACACCAGCGCAGCCTTGATTGGCACCTTCTCCACGATCCCCTGCATTCCGGGGTCAAACAACTCGTCAGCGACCTCAATGGTCTCTACCAGAGCGAGGGCCCGCTTCACGAACTCGATCACCAAGCGGAAGGCTTCCAGTGGATTGACTACCTCGACAGTCTCAACAGCACGTTCTCCTTCCTGCGGCGGTCACGCAGTGGTGGCGAGATTCTGGTGATCATCAACGCCACTCCGGTGCCGCGTCAAGATTACCAGATCGGAGTGCCTCATCCGGGCTATTACCGCGAAATCCTGAACACGGACGCCGGCCACTATGGCGGATCCCAATTGGGGAATTTGGGCGGAGTGGCCTCCCGGCAGGAGCGCTCCCATGGACACGCGCATTCTCTCCGGATTGTTCTGCCCCCGCTGACGGCAGTGTTTTTCCGGCGTGAACCGGGCTGATGCCGGATTCCGTCGCGGTTCGGAGCAACACGGGGCTTGCGCGGAACCTCAGTCCACGCTTCCCTCCGGGTATGTTTCGCTGCGGCATTGGGTACGACGTACATCGTTTCGCTGAAGGACGCCCCCTCATTTTGGGGGGCGTGGAAATTCCGCATACCATGGGGCTCGAGGGCCACTCGGATGCCGATGTGCTGTGCCATGCCATCGCCGATGCCGTGCTGGGAGCCATCGGGGAGCGGGATATCGGACATCATTACCCTCCTGGCGAGGCTGTCACCGCAGGAATGTGCAGCCTGGAGATCCTGCGTGGCGCCCGGAGGCTTCTCGATGCGGCCGGGGGCGTGCTGGAGAACATTGATGCCACGGTTGTCGCTGAAGCTCCCAAGATCATGCACCATGTCACCGCCATGAAAGAAATGGTGGGGGAGGCCCTCGGGATCACTCCCCGTCGCGTCGGCATCAAGGCCACCACCAATGAGGGGATGGGGTTTGTCGGGCGCGGGGAAGGCATTGCTGCGCTCGCTGTGGCTTCAGTTCGGTTGCCCGACGAGGACTGAAGCAATCTGTTTCCAGCGATGAAAATCGGTCTCGTCAGGCGCGGTCATTCCGCCACCGGTGGAGCAGAGCGGTATTTGGTGCGCTTTGCCGCCGGACTCGTCACCCAAGGGCACACCCCGGTGCTTTTTACGGATCATCCCTGGCCGAAAGAGGTATGGCACTGGGAGACCATTCTTGTGCCGGCTCAGGGTGATTCGCCCAGGTCTTTTGCCGATGCGCTGAGGGCCTCACGGCCGGAGTCTCACTGCGATTTGCTCTACAGTCTCGAGAGGGTCTGGGAATGCGATGTCTTTCGGGCCGGAGACGGAGTGCACGCGGCCTGGCTCCGCCGACGGGCCTCCGTGGAGCCCGCATGGAAGAGCACGTTCCGGTCTTGGCAGCGCAAACACCGGGATCTGTTGGATCTCGAGCGTGCTTTGTACCAGCCGGAATCCAAGGTCCGCATAGTCGCCAACAGTCCTTTGATCCGCGACGAAATCATGGAGGAATATGGCACCCCCCTTGCCAGGATCGGCGTGGTTCCCAATGGATATGATCCGCCCCGGGTTGATCCCGGGATGATTGCCCGGCGCAGGGAATCCCTGGGCCTGGTTTCCGGTGAGCTGGCAATCCTTTTTGTGGGTTCCGGTTGGGAACGCAAAGGTCTGCAGTCTGCCATTGAGGCCGTGGAGAATTTGGATGCCCGCGGTGGTGGCGGTCGGCTCGTTGTTGCCGGCGAAGGGAAAAGGCGTCACCTCCGCATTCGCGATCCCAAGAGGATTTTATTCTTGGGAGCAGTCAGCGAACTGCCATCGCTCTACGAAGCGGCGGATATATTTGTTCTGCCCACACTTTACGACCCCTTCTCGAATGCCACCTTGGAGGCTGCGGCCCACGGACTGCCCATAGTCACGACCAGGGGCAATGGCGTGTCCCACTATGGTTTTGCCGGGGCCATCATGGAGTCTCCGGGCGGAGTTGAGGCTCTCGCCCGTGCACTGGAAGCCTGGATACCAGAGGAGCGGCGCGCTTTCGCGGAGCTTCAAAACCGGGTCCTGGCGCGCGAGTTCAGCGTTGCCGCGAATGTTCAACGAACCCTGGATTTCATTTCGGCCAAGGGCCGTTAGCGGGCCAGCGGCATATTCCGCAAGTATTCGTCCCGCAGTTCGCGGAGTTTGACGATGCGTTCTGCCGGGGCATCCGCACTGGGGGCCATAGATTTGGCGCGGACAAAGGGATTGTTGTCACCGTAATCCCGCCACGGGCCTTCTGGAACCTCCTCCGTATCAACAAACCGCCAGTCGCAGGTGGCGTTGGTGGAGAATCCCAGATAGGATTTGATCGCCGGGGAAACGTCCAAACCGGCGCCTTCATTGTTTTTGTTGCTGGGGCGCTTGTCTCCAAAAACATACTCCCAATCATCCGTTTCAAACGGACCGCAATCCTCCCATTGGGCGTAGCAGACCTTGGATCCCCTTCTGATCGCGATCCAGCGACCTTTGAGAACGGTTTGGCCACTGCGCTGAAATTCCTTTTTGAACCAAGGCACGGACTCCCGGGCCGAGGATTTGGTGTTGTAGGTTCCCGGTTGGATGTCGTTGTAGGGCAGCGCTATGTAAAAAGAGTTCTGCCGGGGGACAAATTTTTTGGGACGGAATCCAAGCCGAGAAGAGTCATCGGGATCGTCGTAGCCACCGAAATTCGATTCCCAGTCCTTGTCCCAACTGCTTTTGTTGTTCGGAGTGGGATTTCGGGCGCTTGGTTTTTCCCCAATCCAGAAAACCGTGGCGACGATATTCCGCTTCCAAGGGTAGCGGGTGTAGCTGGTCCGGGGCTGTGAGGGGGCGAAGACACGCGGCAGGGAAGGCGTCGCCGAATTGGAGGCTGCCGCGGGATCGAACGGCGCGGGCAACGCATTGGGCAAACTGGCCATGGCATTCGCAGCCAACAGGCTGGCTGACCCCGTCGTCCGCGATCCACCGCTGAGAGCGGAGCCTGGCGTCAGGATTTGAGCTTCGGCGCCAGCGAGAGTGCCAAGCAGGATACATCCGACCAGGAATCTGAGCAGGCAGGGAGAGGGCGAGCCAATCAGGGGGAGTGCCATGGGAAAACCAACGGAAACAACAGTCACGGGGGGACCTGATGTTACAACAAGTTAGAGGTTCTGCCACCGGAATTGCGCCATTTCTAAGAAAAAATGGAGTAGGTATCAAAATTGGGAATTTATTTAATTATTACTTATTTTGATGGTTGGTAAATAAAGTGCGCTTCGGCGACCCAGAAAAAGGAGGAGAAAAACTCACTCACGTCAGTGCCGGACGTGCCCTTGTGGAATCCAAGAGCTTTGCAGGCGCGAGGAGTGTCAAAGCACTCCGGACAAGGGCGCCATGGTCGGGCGCGTCGGCGGGGCCACTGGACCAGCCAGGTTCAAATCGCTTTTACGATGGTGTCATGGAGGTACGCTCCCGCAAGAGCCACCCGGTCGGCAGTGTTCGACAGGTGTCGGTAGATTTCACGGTGGCGGAACATGAAGACGACGTCCTGAAGTGCCGTCATGGTCCCTTCCGGTCCCGCGTCCCCAAGCACCTTCTCCAAGCGGGTGTAGTCGAAGAGGTGGGAAAGGGCTTCCCGATAGATGGTTTCGGTATGCCGTTCCGCCTTGTGGGCTGCGGTCGCTTCGGCCTCCGCAGCCTCGGATTGGCGCGCGGCCAGCTTGGCGTAACCTCTCCGCAGGGCTTCGGTACCCTCTTTGATGTGTCCTGCCATGGCCGCCATGGCGGGGTCGGGAGTAACGTGCAAAGCCTCCATTTCCCTCACGGTCGATTTCGCGTAATTCAAGATTTCGTCGATGCTGCGGATCGCCCGGTCTATGTCGTCACGGTCGACCACGGTGGCAAAGGCTCGATTGAGGACATCCATGTTGCGCTCCTTCAACCGGTCGCCCGCATGCTCCAGTTTCCGTATTTCAGCCCCCACTGCGGGATCCGCATGGGCCATGAATTCCCCGAGTTTGGCGGTGGATTCCACCGCGAGATCACACTGGTCATTGAGCAGGGAGAAAAAGTCCGGTGCCGGCGGAAAGATGCGGTGGAGGAGGCGCTTGAGGAGCGGTGGTTTTTTGGTGGAAGCGTGTTTCATCACAGTCAGGGGGAAACGGCACGACGATTCTTAAGAATCAGAGGAACTTCAGCAACGCATGGGCGGCGGAATAAAACAAAGCGCTCATCAATCCAGCTCCCGGGAGCGTGACCAACCACGCGCCCACGATTTCCCTGGCCTTCTGCCAACGCACCGCCCGCGGATGTTCGGAGGCCCCGATCCCCATGATCGACGAACTTACGACATGGGTCGTGGAGACGGGGGCTCCCACCAGCGCCGAACCCAGGATCACGGCTCCTGCGGCCAATTGGGCGTCCACCGCATGCAAAGGATAAAGCTTGTAAATGCCGAATCCTACCGTGCGGACAATTCTCCACCCACCGGAGAGGATTCCCAAGGTCAGAGCCGAAGAGCAGGTCAGGATCACCCAGAACGGCACTTGGAATGTGGGAAGTAGTCCGCCAGTCACGAGGACCAGCGTGATGATGCCCATGCTTTTTTGGGCATCGTTGGCTCCATGGGCAAAGGCGAGTCCGGCAGCGGAGACCCACTGGAACCGACGCAGCGGACGGTTCACCGTGGGCTGCGCCCCTCGCAGGAGAAAGCGAGCCATCCGGTGAATGGCAAACCCAAACAGAAATCCGACGAGGGGTGAGAGGAAGAGCGCCGCCAGAATCTTGATGACACCTGTCAGATGCCCCTCTTTCAGGGCGGTGAACCCCCACACAACATGGTCGGCTCCGACCGCGAGGATGACAGCGCCCGACAGACCTCCGACCAGTGCATGGGACGAGGAGGAGGGGATGCCGAAACGCCAGGTGATCAGATTCCAGGCAACGGCTCCAAGAATTCCGGACAAGACTAGGGTGAGGGCCTCCGCTGTGGGCAGTCCTTCCAGGCTGACAAACCCTCCGATCGTGTCGGCCACCGCGGTGCCGACAATCAGCGGCCCCAGAAATTCGAACACGGCGACAAGGCAGACCGCCCGCACCGGAGTCATGGCCCGGGAAGCAATGACGGTGGCGACGATGTTCGAAGCGTCATGAAATCCGTTGGTGAAGTCGAACAGGATGATCACGGCAATGGTCACGACGATGATGGTGGTCATGAAGCGCCTTTCCATCCTTCCGCCCGAGGCTCAGAAGTCCCCCCCTGCCTTGCGGGGGATCTGACCATGCCGGAACAACTCGCCTTTGTCATGGTCCCTCCGGCTTGGGTTCCATTCGTTTCACCAGGACAGTGTTGTGGCGCCAGTGTTCGTCGTTCCGGTCGGGGTAGTCCAGAGTGTAGTGAAGGCCCCGGCTTTCTTTGCGCCGGGTGGCGCTTTCCACGATGAGGGTGGCCACCTCCACGAGGTTCCGCAATTCCAACAACTCGGTGGTGATTTTGAAATTCCAATAGAACTCCTGGACCTCACGCTGCAGATTCCGCAGCCGGGTCGCGGCGCGGATGAGCCGTTTGCCCGTGCGGACGATGCTGACATAGTCCCACATGAGGCGTCGGATTTCGTCCCAGTTGTGGTAGATCACGACCAATTCATCGACGTCGGTGACATTGCCGCTCTGCCACTCGGGGACTGCCACCGTGACCGTGGGGCTTTCCATGGGGCATTTGGTGATGACATCCTTCACTGCCCGAGTGGCCACGACGGCACCTTCCAGCAGCGAATTGCTGGCGAGGCGGTTGGCGCCGTGCAAGCCGGTGCAGCCGACTTCCC
Source organism: Verrucomicrobiales bacterium (assembly GCA_020852405.1). Lineage (GTDB taxonomy): Bacteria > Verrucomicrobiota > Verrucomicrobiia > Verrucomicrobiales > DEV007 > JACKQE01. The sequence continues at coordinate 1,848 of JADZAX010000092.1, read as the reverse complement.
CGACCGCCCAAAGTCCGCCAATACTGGTGGCACCGTTGACGTCGGTCAGCACGCCGCCGCATTGGTAGTGAGCCGCCGGCACGACCGGGATGGGTTCGACTGCGGCATCAATGCCAAGTTCAAGACAGGTTTCGTAAATGTTGGGAAAGCGTTCCGCGATGAATTCCCTCGGCTTGTGGGTGATGTCGAGGTAGACGCAGGGTTTGCCGGTGCGCTTGATCTCTCTGTCAATGGCCCGGGCCACAATGTCGCGCGGAGCCAGCGATTTGCGCCGGTCATACTTCTGCATGAACTCATTGCCTTCGTGATCGATCAGCACACCGCCCTCTCCCCTCACGGCTTCGGAGATGAGGAAGGATTTCCGTTTCGCATGGTAGAGACAGGTGGGATGGAACTGGATGAACTCCATGTTCGCGATCTCGGCCCCGGCCCGCCAAGCCATGGCCACGCCGTCACCGGTCGCAATGTCGGGATTTGTCGTGTACTGGTAGACCCTGCCGCAGCCTCCGGTGCAGAGGACGATGCGGTCGGAGCGCAGGGTCCGGACGAGTCCGGCCGCCTGGTCCAGCACGTACACACCGACGCAGCGGTTCGGTCCGGCAAGTCCGAGTTTCGCCGTGGTGATGAGATCGACCGCGAAATGCTGCTCAAGCAGAGTGATGCCGGGATGTGCCTTGACCAGGGCGAGGAGCTTGTTTTCCACCTCCCGACCGGTGGTGTCTTTGGAGTGGAGAATGCGGCGCTTGCTGTGTCCTCCCTCGCGGCCCAGATCCAGCTCTTCATGTCCTTCCTCGTCCATCCGCTTGTCAAAGACCACCCCGTAGTCCATCAGGGTCTCCATGGCGGCGGGGGCTTCCGTGACGATGGTGCGGACCACCGCTTCGTCACAGAGTCCCGCGCCGGCCTCGAGGGTGTCGGCCACATGGATGTCGAAGCTGTCTTCCTGACTTTGCACGCAGGCGATGCCGCCTTGGGCCCATGATGTGCTTCCCTGTTCGGCGCTGCGTTTGGTGGCGATGACCACGCTGCCGTGGGTGGCCGCGCGCAGGGCGAAGCTGAGGCCGGCAATACCGCTGCCGATGACGATGAAATCGTAGCTTCTCATGCGGGGGAGGGGATCATACGGGTGGGACGGAGGATGAACGGGTGCATCCCGGTTCAGCGCAAACGTTTTTTGACGCCCCCGGACAGTGCCCAGGAATCTCACGGGGTCGCGGAAATTCCGGATGCAATGGCGCAAGGACCAACCAAGTTCCTTTATTTGACATTTCCATGAGCGATGCCACCGCCTACCAGGAGTCAGCCCCTGAAACCAACCCCTGCACCACTTGCGGGGCCTGCTGCGCCCATTTTCGGTGCTCCTTTTACTGGGGTGAAGCGGACGACTCTCCCGGCGGGACCGTGCCGGTCGACCTGACCGAGCAGATCACCCCTTGGCGGCGTGCCATGAAGGGCATGACCAGCAAGACTCCGCGGTGTATTGCTTTGGTCGGCGAGATCGGCCGTGAGGTTGGCTGTGGGATTTACCCTGTGCGCTCAACCGTCTGCCGGGAGTTTCCCTATTCCTGGCAGGATGGCGTTCACAATGAACGTTGTGATCAAGCCCGGGCGGCCTGGGGGTTGCCGCCGTTGCCCTCATCACCTGAACATAAGTAACTGGTCCACAGGATCCGGATCAGCCGGCGGGGAGGCCCATCCACATGGGCACGTTCGTGGCAAGAGTGCGGTCGACGACGGAGTCTTCGAATGCGATCAAAAAGCGGGTCTGGGATTGACGTCAGGAGCCTGGTCCGCTATCAGCATGGGATGGGACGTGCACTGCAAGCGTATACAGGCCGGATCGCACTG
>JADZAX010000091.1 GCA_020852405.1 Verrucomicrobiales bacterium | reverse complement strand
TACGCTTTGGCCGGCATATTCGCCAGCACGGAGACCCTGAGCGGACAGAAGAACAAAGGCGGGGGCGGCAATTATTTCAGCCCCAACCTGCTCGCCAATCTGGGATCCACCGCTCCGACAGCCGCGTCGGCGTCGGCATCTGAAGGGAAGTCCAACACTGGGACCGCCAGCCCTCCGGTGGTCCCGGATGAGAATGCGATGCGTCAAAAGATGGCAGCACTGCAGAAACAGGCCAAAGGCAAAGGTCCCGGAGCCAAATCCGCCCGGGCCGAACTGCAGGAACTGCGCAAGAACATGGTCGGCATAGCAGGGAAGGCGACCGCCACCAAAAAGAAAAAGCAGTCCCAGGGAGCAGGGCAGAACATTGATCTCAAGGCCCCCCTGGCGATGAGTGTGCGCGACGGGGAGGTCACCGACCTGGAACTGAGAGTCCGTGGCGAGCCCGACATCCATGGAGAAAAGGTGCCCCGTGGATTTCTCCAGGTCCTCGACACCGGGCATGCCAAGGAAATGCCGGACGGAGCGAGTGGACGCCTCGAACTGGCGCGTTGGCTCGCCGATCCTGCCAATCCCCTGCCCGCCCGGGTCATGGCGAACCGGATCTGGGCTCACCTCTTTGGTCAGGGATTGGTCCGCACGGTGGACAACTTTGGCCTGTCGGGCGAAGCCCCGACCAATCCCGCCCTGCTGGACCACCTCGCGACCCGCTTCGTCGCCCAGGGCTGGTCGGTCAAGTCGCTGATCCGCACCATCGTGTTGAGCCGGACCTACCGGCTCTCGGGAGATCCTTCGCCGGAAGGGGAAAAGATCGATCCTTCCAACCGGTTGCTGTGGAGGTCCAATCTCCGCCGCATTGAAGCCGAAGTGCTGCGCGACGCCCTGCTTGCAGCAGGAGGAGGACTGCAGACGGAGCGTCCCGTGGGGCCCTCGGTGAGCCCCGCAGAAATCGCGGCCATGCTCGGTGGAAAAGGCAAACGTGCCACCGGATCAGAGGTTTTCGAAACACCGGTGCGCAGTGTTTACCTGCCCATCTTCAGGTCCAAGCTACCCGGCATGTTCACCGTCTTCGATTTCGCGGAACCCGATCAGGTCAATGGCCAGCGGGATGTCACGACCGTGGCCCCGCAGGCGTTGTTCCTCCTCAACAACCCCTTTGTGGTGGCAACGGCGACCCATGCGGCCCAGCGGGTGCTCGCCCTCGAGGGCGCCGATGACGACGCCAAAATCCGCTACGCCTATGCCTACACCCTCTGCCGAAAACCGGGGGACGCCGAAAGGGAGCGTTCGCTGGCTTTCATCAAGGAAGGCGGAGGTGACGAAAAAACCTGGACCACTTTCCTCCAGGCTCTTTATGCCTCCGCGGAATTCCGCTACATCCGTTGAGGGATTTTTCTGACCGCCCTGACCTGACCCGCACCCTACCGTCATGAACCTCTGCTCCCACCGCTTCTCACCGCTCAGCCGCCGCGGATTCCTTCAGGACACCGCCGCCGGTTTCGGCTGGCTCGCGTTCTCCAGCCTCCTTACGGAAGCCGCCCGGGCTGCCGGGACGGGAACCTACCAGGGGCCGCTGGCACCCAAGGCTCCGCATTTCCCGGCGCGGGCCAAACGAGTGATCTTCTTTTTCATGCAGGGAGCGCCGAGCCACTTGGACACGTTCGATTGGAAACCGGACCTGGCCAAAGCCGGAGGCCAAACTGCCTCCGGGGACGCCGCCGGGGGCAAGGGCGGGAAACTCCTCGCGCCCCAATTCGATTTCAAAGCACAGGGAAAAAGCGGTCTCATGATCAGCGAATTGTTCCCCCATCTCTCAAAGCACGCGGATGATCTTTGTCTGCTCAATGGGATGAACACGAGCAACGCCGCGCACCCCCAGGCGTCGATCGCGCTGCACACCGGCAGCATCAACTTCGTGCGCCCTTCGCTCGGTGCGTGGACCCTCTACGGACTCGGGACGATGAACCAGGACCTGCCCGGGTTTGTCACGATCAACCCGGTGGGCAATGCCGGCGGTGCGCAGAATTATGGCTCTTCCTTCCTCCCTGCCGCGTTCCAGGGAACCCGCATTGACACCGAAGCGGGCGGCATATCGGACATCCGCAACCACCACCTCGACACCGCGGCCCAGCGCGCCCAGATCGACCTCATTCAGTCGATGAACCGGGATCTTTCCGGCCAGCATCCGGAAAACTCCGAACTGGAAGGGGTCATCGAATCTTACGAACTCGCCTACCGGATGCAGACCTCGGTGCCCAGCGTGCTCGACCTAGACAAAGAGGATGCCAAAACCATCTCCGCCTACGGCATTTCCTCCGGCGACAAAACCAGTTTCGGATCACAATGTCTGATGGCCCGCCGCCTCGCCGAATCGGGGGTGCGCTTCATTCAGGTCAGCAAAGGAGGCTGGGACCAACACAAGAATCTCAAGGAAGCCCTGACCAACAACTGCAGCACCATCGACCAGCCGATCGCTGCCCTGCTGCAGGATCTAAAAGACCGCGATCTGCTCAAGGACACCTTGGTGCTCTGGGGCGGGGAATTCGGACGGAGTCCCCAGGACCAGGCCAACGGCGGCGACGGGAGGCGGCACAACAATCGCGGCTATAGCATGTGGATGGCCGGTGGCGGAGTCAAGGGAGGTCTGCGCTACGGGGCCACCGACGAACTGGGAGGAACCGCCGTGGAAGGAAAAATGGGCACGCACGACCTGCATGCCACGATCCTGCATTTGCTCGGACTCGAGCACACGAAGCTGACCTATCCCTATGCCGGAAGAAACTTCCGGCTCACGGATGTTTACGGCGAGGTCGCCAAGGAAATTCTGTCGTGAGGTGGCACCACCAACTTATCCTGGATCCGCCCGTTCTTTCTTTTTGTGAGCCCCGGATCCGGTTCCGGCTTTTGAGAAATGCACTCCCCGCCCCAGAAACCATTCCCCTTACCATCAACCTGGGCAATCCTTGCTTTGGTGGGATGCCTGCTGCCAGGAGCGGTGGCCGGTGCGGCGTATGAACTGATCAATCCGACCTATCTCGGGGGCCCTCAGCGCAATTCCTACGGCAATCGATTGCCAGGCCGGCTCGGTGTCATCTGGAAACTGAATCTGGGCACCGGCCACACCCGGATCGGACCGGAACTGCGCCTGTGGAGAGGGGCCGGATGGACCGGCCAACCTCTGCTGGTCAAGGAAGACGGGGAATTGTATCTCTCTCTGGGGGCCAACGACCATCACTTGAGAAAAATCCGGGCCGCCACGGGTGAAGTGATCTGGCAATACGCTTACGACGATGTCATCAAAGGAACCGGATCCTGTTATCTCAACCCCAATGCGGAGAATCCCGCAGACCGTCTCATGGTGATCCAGGGCTCCCGCCTTGGCGTGGATTCAGCCTTCGACCAACCCATCGTCCCCAGCCTCCGCGCGGTTTCATTCGGAACCGGCAAGGAACTGTGGCGGATGAACTGCCGCCGCACCTCCACCTATAGCCGGGATGTGGACGGCTCGGCCCTTCTGCTCGGTGAGCGCGGGTATCTGGCGTTGGAGAATTCGATCTTCACGGTGTTTTCCCCCGATCCGGCGGGAATGCGTCTCCGCGATGGGATTCCGCAGCCCCGAATCCACAAGGAGATCCCTTTTTATGAAGAATCCGATCGCCGCACCCACGGTGGCAACATCGAGTGCGAATCGTCCCCCACCCTGCTGAATGGGCGCATTTACACCGCTTCCGGAGCGGGCAGGGTTTATGGATACAGCCTGAAGTGGAACCGGGTCACCTGGACCTTCCCCACCGGATCCGATCTCAATGCCACGATGCCGGTGACAAATGATGGCTGCCTGCTCCTGGCAGTGGAAAAGCAGTTCATCCCTGGCCCCGGGGGAGTCTTCAAACTGGATCCGGCGAAAGCTTCCGGCAAAGCGGTGCGCTGGTTCTTTCCGACGGAGAACGTCGCCAAAGGAAGCTTTTATGAATGGCAGGGTGGCATCATCGGTTCCGTGGCCATCAATGACCGCACCGCGCGGGAGCCCGGAACCCGACCGATGGCCACCTTCATCGGGGTCGATGGGTTTCTGTATCTCGTCTCGAGTGCAGAACTGGAAGCGGGAACTGCGGAAACCGGGCCTGACGGCAAGACGAAATACCCCCGCCCCAGGTTGCTCGACCGGGTCCCGCTTGGCGCGGGAAGCATTGCCACGCCGATTTTTGTCGGCAACCGCATCCTGGCTCCCTACGACAAGGGTTTGAAACTTTTTGAGGTTTCCGCGGAAGGCAAACTGAGCCTGCTGGATGCCATGACCGGCAGCCAGTTCGAAGCCACCCCGGTCTGCCATGAAGGGCGGATCTACATTGCTTCCCTGGATGGATACTTGTATTGTCTCGGGGAAGGGTGAGCATCATTCCGCCTTCCGCTGTCTATCATGCGACTGAATGCTGCTTTGCTCTGGGTCATCGCCTGTGGAACCCTCCTGCCGGAGGTGGCACGGGCCAAGGAGGAAATTGTCGCAGACGGCAAGTTGTCGGTGACCATCCCGCTGGGATGGAAAGCCGTCACCAAGCTCCAGGCCGGAGCCAAAGCGGGTTTCCAATCCGTGGACGGACACACCCAGGTCTATGTGATTCCCTTTGCAGGCGGTGGCAACAGCAGCAACTTTGATCTGGTCCGCAACTATATCGAAGTCTACAAGCAGAACTTTGCCCTGATCCAGGAAGGCGAATACAAGTCCGGCAAAGTCGGAGACATCGAGGCGGCTTTCCAGGTGCTCGACCTCGCCATACTGCAGGGCGACAACCAGATGAAATACCGGTTTTTCCTCATGGTGTTCCCGATGGGAGCCGATGCCTACCTCATCCAATCAAGCACCCCATTGCCGGTGCACGACTACCGGAAGAAAGAAATCCTGGAGATCATGCGCTCGGTCAAAGTGTTGAAATCTCCTTTTGATTGACGCTCACGGGTCCGCCCCTTCTGGCAAACGCGAGAACTCCACCACTTCGACCCGGTCCTCAAAACGGCGCCACCGGACATTCCATCCCGCCACGGTGGCTCCAAAGATGCGTTCCGGGGCGGATTTTCCTGCCAGATAAGCCGGACGGGGATCCCCCCGGAGCATGGCCAAAATCTCCCCCCGGGAGTCACCGCAACGTCCAAAAACTTCGGCCAGCGGCGCGGGGAACTGAATGGACGACTCCTCCAGCAGAGCCGGAGGCGCCGTGGCCCATCCCGACCGGGCATCGGGAATGCTTTCACACCACGGCAGGTAGGGCTTGATATCCAATACCGGAGTGCCGTCGACCATGTCACAGCCCGCGACTTCCAACCGAAGCGGACCGGTGGAGATTTCCAGGAGGCGCACCAGACTCAGACTGAGAGAATTGGGCCGGTTCGGAGCCCGGGTGGCCCAGACCCCGACCCGCCGGTTCCCTCCAAGCCGCGGAGGGCGCACCGTGGTGGCTCCGGTCCAGGGAGTCCGGTGGAAGATCCCTAGGAGCCAGAGGTGACTGAATCCCTCCAATCCCCGGACCATTTCGGACCGGTCATAACCAGGCAGGAAAGTGACCGTGCCGCGAATCTCCGTGGCCGGGTCCGGCTGACGGGGCAGGCCGAACTTGTCGTGAAAGGCACACGAGAGCGATGCCACGGGTTGGAAGGTGGCCATTTCCGGGAGCAAGGGTTCACCGGCATCAGAGGGCGGCTGCATGGGTCAGGGCGGCGGATTCGGCCCAAAGCGGGCCCTTTCTCCACCAAAGTTTGTTCTTTTCACAAACGCCATCACAATCTAGGATGCGTTTTCACTCAGATTGTCAGACCTATAGAGTTGCATGAAAAAGACACAAGGAATTTGCCTGAAAGCGGCCGCCTCCCTCGCGGCGTTGACCTTCCTCGCCGGCTGCGGGGACAAACCGGAGAGTTCCGGTGCGGGCGGGAATGCGGCTCCTGATGCCGGCGGCAAGCCACGCTTCGCCTATGTCACCAATGGCGTGGCGGACTTCTGGACGATCGCAAAAATCGGCGCCGAGAAAGCCGCCACCGACCTCGGGGTGGAAGTCGATGTCGTCATGCCCTCCGGAGGACTGTCGGAACAGAAAAACCGCATTGAAGACCTGCTGACCCGCAACATTGACGGCATGGCGGTGAGCCCGATCGATGCGGCCAACCAGACCACGATGTTGAACAAAGCGGCCGAGGTGACCAAACTCATTACCCACGACTCCGATGCTCCCGAGTCCAACCGACTCGTCTACGTCGGCATGGACAACTACACGGCGGGCCGAATGTGCGGCAAGATCGTGAAAGAAGCACTGCCTGAGGGTGGCAGTGTCATGCTTCTGGTGGGACGACTGGAGCAGGACAACGCCCGCCTGCGCCGACAGGGAGTGATCGATGAGCTGCTCGACCGCTCGGATGATTCATCTCGGTTTGATCCCCCGTCCGCTCCCATCAAAGGCGAAAAATACACCATCCTTGGCACCCTGACCGACCAGTTCGACCGTGCCAAGGCGAAAGCCAATGCCGAGGACACGCTGTCCCGCTACCCCGACATCGGCTGCCTGGTGGGGCTTTTCGAATACAATCCCCCGCTCATTCTCCAGGCGCTGGAACAGGGCGGCAAACTCAGCAAGGTCAAGGTCGTCGGGTTTGATGAGAATCCCGCGACCCTGCAGGGCATCCGGGACGGCACCGTGCAGGGCACTCTTGTGCAGAATCCCTACATGTATGGCTACAAATCGGTCGAGGTTCTCAAGGCACTCCACGAAGGCAAAAAGGACATCATTCCGGCCAACAAATTTATCGACGTGTCCGCGCAATCCATCCGCAAGGACAATGTCATGGAGTTCTGGAAAGACCTCAACGCCAAGCTGGGCAAACCCGCGCCGAACTGACCGGCCATGACCACGCCCCCCGAGGCCGTCCCTGCCCCGCCTCTGTTGGAGGCCTGCGGCATTGTCAAAACCTTCCCCGGAGTGCGGGCACTGGGAGGTGTTTCCTGCCGTCTCGAGCGTGGGGAAGTCCTCGCCATCATGGGAGAAAATGGGGCCGGCAAAAGCACCCTCATGAAAATTCTCGCCGGGGTGCAGTGTCCCGACGATGGCGAACTGAAGATGGACGGTGAGACGGTCCGCATCAGTTCTGTCCCCGACGCCCTGCGGCATGGCATCGCCCTGATCCACCAGGAGCTCAACCTCGCTTCCAATCTCAGCGTGGGGGCCAATCTCTTTCTGGGGCGCGAACCGAGCCGCCGGGGATTCATCGACGAGGCCGCCGTGCGCCGGGAAGCAATGAAATACCTCGCCATGGTCGGCTTGGACATCGACCCGGCCACGCTCGTAGAGGAACTGAGCATCGGACGCCAGCAGATGATCGAGATTGCCAAAGCCCTCTCCATCAATGCGCGGGTCCTCATCATGGATGAGCCCACCTCCAGCCTTTCGGCACGCGAAGCGGACGCCCTGTTTTCTGTGATCCATGGACTCAGGGATCGCGGGGTCGGCATCGTCTACATTTCCCACCGTCTCGCCGAGGTGAAGGCTCTCGCCGACCGGGTCACGGTCCTCCGGGATGGCGAAAATGCGGGCGAACTGCGCCAGGAAGAAATCACCCACGACCGGATGGTCAGCCTGATGGTGGGACGCGACCTCTCGAGCTTCTACGCGCGGACCGAGAATGCCACGGGCGAGGTCATCCTCGAAGCGAGGGAACTGCGCACCCCGACCCATCCCACCCGGACGTTGAATTTCAGCCTCCGGCGCGGCGAAATCGTCGGCCTTGCCGGACTGGTCGGCTCGGGACGCACCGAAGTGTTGACGACTCTGTTTGGCGCCACCCCGGCGGTGGGAGGAGAAATCCTTGTCGCCGGAAAAGCGGTGACCCTGGATACCCCGCGCACCGCCGTCCAGCAGGGGCTGGCCCTGGCCCCTGAAGACCGCAAGCAGCATGGACTGATCCTCGAAATGACGGTGCGGGAAAATCTCAGTCTGGCCACGTTGGAAAGGAAAGCTTCCCGGGGATTTGTGAACCTCCCCGCCGAAGTGGGACTTTGCCAGGATATGATCGATCGTCTCCGGGTCAAAACGCCCGGCCCCGAGCAGGTGGTGCGCTACCTCAGTGGCGGCAACCAGCAAAAGGTCGTCCTGGGAAAATGGCTTGCGATGGATCCCCGCATTCTGCTTTTGGACGAACCAACCCGGGGAATCGATGTCGGAGCCAAGCACGAGATTTATGCCCTGATGGAATCTCTGGCACGCCAGGGGATGGCGATTCTCTTTGTGTCCAGTGAAATGGAGGAAATGCTCGGAATGGCGGACCGCGTTCTGGTCATGCACGAAGGACACCTCGCCGGCGAACTTTCCCGATCCGAGCTGAGCGAAGAGGCCCTGATGCACCTGGCCACCGGCCAATCGAGCGCTGCGGCCTGACGGGTGCCGGAACGGGCGCATCAACTACCCGAAATCCGTCCCTTTACGGAAGGGATTTTGGCGCGAAATTCCGGCTCATTCTTTTCGGGATCACTCCCGAAGAACCCCGCCTCGACTTCAAGCTCATGAAAAAAGCCCTGCTCCCACTCGCCGCCGCCCTGCTTACCCTTCCTGCCCTGGGGCAGAATGATGGTTGGGTCACCCTTTTTGATGGCCACTCCATCCAAGGCTGGACCGTAAAAAGCGGCAAAGCCGCCTACACCGTGGAAGATGGAGCCATCGTCGGTCGCACCGTCGAAGGCAGTCCGAACAGTTTCCTCTGTTCACCCAAGGAATACGGTGATTTCGAACTCGAATTTGAGGTCAAAGTCAGCGATGGCCTCAATTCCGGGGTTCAGATCCGGTCTTCGTTGAAAGACCTCGACAAGGACCAGTTCGGCGGCCGGGTCAACGGCCCCCAAGTGGAAATCGAGTCCGGACCGGGGCAGTCAGGCTACATTTACGGCGAAGCCACCGGGCTGGGATGGCTCTCGCCCAAGCCCAAGAACGACGAACCAGGCTCGGCCCACAACTACTTCAAGAACGGGGAATGGAATCACTACCGCGTTGTCGCCAAAGGCGCCCGCATTCAAACGTGGATCAATGGCCAGCCGGTCGATGACCTGACCCATGAGGAAATTTACAAGTCCCATCCCAAGGGGCTGATCGGACTCCAGGTGCATGGCATCAAAAAAGGAACCGGTCCTTTCGAAGTTCGCTGGCGGAATCTGAAGATCAAGGAACTCAAGTAATACCACCCGCGCTAATGCAAATGGCGCATTACATTAGCACAGCTAATTCAATGCCGGCATTTCAAGGCTTTCCGGGGCCTTTATTAACGGGATTTCGCACTTTGTATTAATCGCCCTGATAGTTCAATCAACCGTAAAAATCACGTTGCAGAGGGATGGCCCGATCCTTACGTTCATGGGCTCTCCGCGTTTTGGAAAGCACACCCCATATTCAGATCATGAAGGAACAACTCTTTGGAAAATCGGCACTTCTCGCCGCTGTGACGATGCTGGTCACAGGTTTCGGGATTCGCGCCCAAGAAGGCCTCGGTCAGGGCGAATGGACTTCCTGGCGCGGTCCGCTCCAGAACGGAGTCTCGCTGGAAACTTACCAGAACGGGGAATTCGATCCCATTCCAGTTTGGACCATGGATCTCCACGGCCGTGGCACACCACTGGTGCACAAAGGACAGGTCTACATCTGGGGCTACCGCGGAAAAGGCTCCGACCTCGAAGAGGTTCTGGTGTGTGTTGATGAAAAGACCGGTGCCAAAAAGTGGGAGGTTCCTTATCATGACTACCTAAGCGACACCGTTTATGACCGCTACACGGTCGGCGCGCCGGCGGTCGATCCGGAGACTGGCAACATTTACGTGGCCTCCACCTTCGGGCACTTCATGTGCGTTGACCGGGACGGCAAAGTGCTCTGGTCCCACTCCATGGTCGAGCGTTTCGGACGCCTGACTTTCCCCAATGGACGCGCCGGCAGTCCCGTGGTGGATGGCAACCTTGTCATCATTCGGGCCGTCACTAGTTACTGGGGTGCCGACGGAGCCCCTCGCGATCGTTTCTTCGGCTTTGACAAAAAGTCCGGCGACCTTGTTTGGGCCTCCGCCCCCGGTGTCGGCCCGCCGCTTTTGGTGGACACTTCCTTCTCTACTCCAGTGGTGGAGACCAGAGGCGGCAAACGCGTCTTTTACACCGGCACCGGTTGCGGCAATGTGGCCTGCGTCAATGTGGCCAATGGCAAACCGCTTTGGCGCTTCCAGTTCTCCAAAGGGGGGGTGAATTCCTCCGTGGTCCTCCGCGGCGACCAACTCATCGCCGTTCATGGAGATGAAAATGTCGACACCTCTGAAATCGGCCGGCTCATCGCTTTGAACATTCCCGCCGATCTCGACAACACCGGCGGAGTGGTGGATGCCGAACAAGGAGGCGCCCCCATGATTGCTCCGTCCGCAGAAGCCTGGCGCAACACTCATGTTGAGGTCCCCACGAGTTCCCCGGTCGTTGATGGCAAACGCATTTATGCGATCGACAAAGTCGGCATTTTGGACTGTGTCGATGCCGAAACCGGCAAGGGCATGTGGTCGAAAAAGCTCTCCAACGAACAGATCCACGCCTCCCCCCTGCTCGTAGACGGCCTGCTCTTTGTGCCGATGCATCAAAAGAAGCTTTTTGTCGTCCGTCCTTCGGACACCGACGCTGAAGTCATCAAAGAAGTGGACCTTGAAGGCTATGCGCTTGGTTCGCCGGCGGTGGCCAACGGTCGCGTCTATCTTCACACGATGGAAAAAGTGTATTGTTTCCAAATCAAAAACACGGGCATCAACTACGGCGAAATGCCCAAAGTCGATCATCCAGTGGCCGGAGCCCCCGCTGGTTTGATGTCGATTCCATCCGACGTGCTACTGCAGCCAGGTCAGAGCAAGGCCGTGGCAGTGAACAAGGTGGACGCCAACGGCAACATCATCGGCCCGGTCGACGCCCCCGCCGTGGCTTGGGAAAAATTCATTCCTCCCACCGCCAAAGTGAAGGCCGAAATGGATGCCACGGTGACCAACGACACCTTTGCCGCAACGGACACCGCCAAAGTTTCCGCCGGGATGTTCAAGGGCACGATCGACGGGCAAAGCGGATTTGTGCGCGGCCGTGTCATTCCCAAAATCCCCTTCACGGAGAATTTTGATTCCGCCCAGTTGGTGGTGGACCATCCGACCGATGGGGTCAAATTCGCCTATCCGACACTCCCATGGATCGGAGCCCGGTTTAAATGGGAGGTGCGCGAATTGGACGGGAACAAAGTGCTCGCCAAAACCCTCGACCGTGTCATTTTCCAACGCAGCCTGACTTTCATGGGCGATCCTGACGCCAACAACTATACCGTACAGGCGGATGTGATGACCGATGGCAACCGCCGCACCAAAAGCGTCGTGGGCCTCATCAACCAGCGCTACATCATCTCGCTGGTGGGCAACTCGAATGAAATCGAGGTCAGTTCCAACTTCGAGCGGATCACCTATAAGCAGCCTTTCCCGATCCAAGCCAATGTCTGGTACACTCTGAAAACTCGAGTCGATCTGAATCCCGATGGATCCGGGGTGGTGCGCGGCAAAGCCTGGCAGAAAGGCCAGCCGGAACCGGAAGCCTGGAGCATCGAATACACCCACAAGGAGGCCCACAAGAAGGGATCACCCGGTCTGTTCGGATTCTCCCCGCAGAGCCAGAAAC
>JADZAX010000090.1 GCA_020852405.1 Verrucomicrobiales bacterium | reverse complement strand
GACCTTGGCACACCCCAAGGCTGACCTGCCAAACAGGTAAGGATCTGGAGTCGGCTTGCAAAGGAGCAGAGCCATAAGGCGCACCCCTTCGCTCTCCCGATTCCGATCCGTTACCGTGATCAGGCATCCAAACTCCACCCATCACGGTATTCCCGCCGGAGATACTTCTCAGCGTCAGGCGCATTGGGGAACTTGAGATTCTTCGAGTCCCATTCGAGCTTTTTCCCCGCACGGTAGGCGACATTGCCGAGGTGGTTGGCCTCAGTCAGCGGCCCCGAATAGTCAAAATGGCACAGCGGCTGTCCTCCATTCTTGATTGCCAGGAGAAATTCCTCCATTTGCCCGGGCGAAGGGGGAATGCTGGGGCGCGGACGGTCAAAAGTGGCGAACTTCTCCTCCGGCAGCAGCATCAGCTTGCCATAATCGGCGAGTAACATTCCTTCGTCTCCAATAAAGAGAACTCCGTTGGGCCATTGGGGAATCCCGCCTTTTTCCCAAATTTCCGGACGCTTGGTTCCCTGGTGCCAGGTCAGGCTAACCGGCGGCATGTTGCCCCGGGCTCCGTAGGTGTATTTCGCGGTCATTGACGCCGGGGCGATCTCGGGATGCGGCGGTGGCCCGCTGGCCTCAATGGTGAGTGGCGAATCGAGATTGAGAGCCCAGAAAGGGAGGTCATTCCAGTGACTGCCCAGATCGGACATGGTCCCATTGCCGAAATCCCACCAGCGGTACCACTTCGGTCCAGGAAAATACACCTCATGGTAGGGACGAAACGGAGCCGGACCGATCCAGAGATCCCAGTCAAGATTGGCGGGCACCGGCATGGTTTCAGTGGGCCGGTTTTGAACGAAGACAATATCCTTGTGCTGCTTGGATTCCTCCTCGCTGGCATGCCATCCCCAGGCGCGAGAAACCCAGACATGAGCCTCGCGCACCGCGCCGATGGCCCCGCCTTGGATCAGTTCCACGACCCTACGATAATTTTCACCGGAATGAATCTGGGTCCCCATCTGAGTCACCACCTTGGCTTGGCGGGCCGTTTCAATGATCCGTCTGCATTCATAAACGTCCCGGGTCAGGGGCTTTTCCGAATAGACATGCTTCCCAGCCCGCAGGGCCGGCAGGGTCGCAAATGCGTGGGTGTGCTCGGTGGTTGCCACCACGACGGCATCGTAGTCTTTCAGAGAGGCAAACATTTCACGGAAATCACGGAACGTCTTGGCGCCAGGGGCAGTCTTCTTGGCACTCTCCAGATTGGTCGCATTGACGTCACAGAGTCCGACAATGGTCTCTGATTTCCCGACGGAATCGACGTGGGAACGTCCCCGCCCTCCCACACCGACCAAGGCGACATTCAACTTGCTGTTGGGAGATTGGCTCTGGAGGATGGCCGGGAATCCGGCCAAACCGACAACGGTGGCCGCCGATCCGGCCAAAAAGCGCCGCCGGGAAGGAGCAGATCCGGAATTCACGGGAACAAAGGAGGAATGACGTGAGGATTTCATGTGGAGGGCATTCTAAAAAATCCTCCGAGGAACGCGAAGCCAAAAAAACACCGCAATGATGTCCCCATCTTTCCATCATCAAGAGTCCAGAACAGACTCGCATTTGCGAAAATCTTCTCAGGCTTAAAATAAAGATTTGCGAATTCTGACCAATTATGGCACAAATATCAAAATAAAGCGGCACTCCACTGTCGTATTATGGCAATATTTATGATAAATTTAAATATTGGCTTGCAAGAAGGGCGGATTTGGTAGTAAATTACCATAATAGCAATAACCACCGAAAAACCGTTAGAAGGATACAGCCATGCAACTGGTCAACGATAGAAACACTCAGGCCGACGCGAACGCGGACCGCCTTGCCGACTTCCTCATGTTTGCGCAGCGTTCATTCCTGCTCGACCTGTCCAAGGAACTAAACCGGGGGAACATCTCCTACGCTCAATTTTTCCTCCTTGGCTATCTGGCCAACGAAGATTTTCTCACCATGACCGACATCTCCAAAAAGATGGGGCATTCCACCGCAGCCGCCACCGGCTTGGTGGACCGTCTGGAGAAGCTCGGTTATGTGGAACGTCTGCACGCCGCGGAAGACCGCCGCAAGGTGATGGTCCAAATCACCCAGAAAGGGGTCGAGATCGTCAACGAGCTGCGCAATGCCATCGCCAACAACATTGCCGGGGTCATGGAAGCCCAGGCCAAAGGCGATGACAAGATCGCTCCTGTCTACGGCGATCTCAGCGGCTTTCTCCGCGCGAGCTGAGTCCTTTCCCTTCACGAAACAAACAAACCACTTTATTTAAACGGTTACTTCGGTTTGGTTTGCCAATCCGCCGGGCGGGAAGCCCCCGGCGGATTTTTTTTTGTACCAGATCGACCGTCCCAAGCGGCAGCCTATCCCCGGGGTTTCGGACCTACGCTAGATCCTGCGCGACCTACTCCCCCAGGGTGATCAGACGGATCCGGGAAGCGCTCCGCTGCGCTAATCCATCAAGCACGAGGGAATCCGCGCCGTCTTTGAGAAAACCAAGTGCGGCAACGCACCGTCACCGGGTGGATCGTCCATTCGTGGCTTCCTGCCACCCCTCAAAAAAAAACGCCAGCCTCCCCCAACGATTGGGGAAGACTGGCGCTGAAATCCTTGCTTGAAGAGGAACCTTATTCGGCTTCCGCTTCTGCTTTGGCCTCATCTCCTCCGCTGGAGGCGAGTTCGGCTTCGGCTTGGATCTGGCGTTCGGCCATGGCAATCTTGCGGCTCATCTTGACCTTGCCTTTTTCATCCACCCCGATGCACTTGGCCCAGACCATGTCCCCGACCTTCACGACGTCTTCAACGCGGTTGACGCGGAAGTCGGCGAGTTCGGAGATGTGGATCAGACCGTCCTTACCCGGGAGAACTTCGACGAAGGCGCCAAAGTTCGTCGTGGAGACAACCTTGCCGTAGTAGAGCTTGCCCACCTCGATCTCGGAGGTGACGCGCTTGACCAACTCGACGGCGCGTTCCAATGCCGCCTGTTTCGAGGCGTAAATGTGCACGGTTCCATCGTCCTCGATGTTGATCTCGGCGCCCGACTCGGCCTGGATGCCCTTGATGTTCTTGCCCCCAGGTCCGATGAGCTCCCCGATTTTGCTGGGGTCGATCTTGACACTCTCAATCCGGGGGGCGAATTCGCTGAGTTTTCCAGCGCTGGCAATGGTGGCGTTCATGACGTCGAGCACGGTGCCGCGACCGCCTTTGGCGATGTCGATGGCCTCGAACAGGATGGACAGGGGAATGCCCGGGAGCTTGAGGTCGAGCTGGTAGCCGGTGACTCCTTCGGTGGTCCCACAGAGTTTGAAGTCCATGTCGCCGAAGTGATCCTCGCTGCCGATGATGTCGATCAACGTGTCGTAACGCTTCATCACGTCATTCTCGTCGAACTCGGTCACGAGACCGACTGAGATGCCGGCCACGGGGCGCTTCAACGGCACCCCGGCATTGAAGAGCGACATGCTGCCGCTGCAGACCGAGGCCATCGAGGTGGAACCATTCGACTCCATGACCTCGCTGGAGATCCGGATGGCGTATGGGAACTCCTTGGCGGAAGGCACCACCGCTTCGATGGAACGCTCGGCGAGAGCGCCGTGCCCGATCTCACGCCGGTTCAAACCACCCATCCGGCCGGTTTCGCCGACACTGAAGGGAGGGAAGTTGTAGTGGAGGATGAAGCGTTTGCTCTCTTCCCCACCGGTGTAGTTGTCGAAATACTGCACCTCGTCCATCGGAGCGAGCGTGGTGATGGCCACCGCCTGGGTTTCGCCACGGGCGAAAAGCGCGGAACCATGAACTCGAGGAAGGAGACCGACTTCGCCCTGGAGGGGACGGATGGTGTCCTTGTCCCGACCGTCGCAACGCTGGCGCTTGTCGAGAATGCTGACGCGGAAGGCCTTTTTCTGCACGTAATCGAACGCCTGGTCGATTTCGAACTTCGAGGCGTTGGGATACTGTTCGGTGATCTTCGCGGAGACTTCATCGCGCAGGCCTCCGACCGCCTTGCCTCGCTCCACCTTGCTGGGACGGTAAAGAGCGTCCTCAATCCGGTCACCGGCGACCTGGTAGGCCACTTCGAGCAGCTCTTCCCGGGGCAGCATGAGGTCGACGACACGTTTCGGCTTGCCAACCCGGCGAGCCAGTTCTTCCTGGGCGTCGAGAAGGGGCTGAATGGCGTTCTGGGCGAACTCGAGGGCTTTCTTGAACTCCTCTTCGGAGAGCTCATGGGCGGCGCCTTCGATCATGATGACTTTGTCACGCAGTCCGCAATAGACGAGGTCCAGCGTGGAAAGAGACCTCTCCGTGTGGGTTGGATTGGCGATGAATTCGCCGTCGAGACAGCCCACCCGGACGGCCGCGATCGGACCGGCGAAAGGAATGTCGGACACCATCAGGGCTGCGGAAGCACCGTTGATGGAGAGGATATCGGAATCATTTTCGCCATCCGCACTGAGGAGGATGCCGACGACCTGGGTGTCGTAGAAATAACCTTTGGGGAACAGCGGACGGAGAGGACGGTCCGTCATCCGGCAGGTGAGGATTTCCTTTTCACTGGGCCTTCCTTCACGCTTGAAATAGCCGCCTGGGAAACGTCCGGCCGCGGACGCTTTTTCCCGGTATTCGACAGACAGGGGGAACCAGTCCTGCCCGTCTTTGATTTTGGTGGCGGAGACCGCCGTGACGAGAATGATGGTCTCGTCGCACTGCACCGTGACCGCGCCGTCGGCCAACTTGGCCAACTTGTTGGATTCGATGATGATTTCTTTGGACCCGACCTGGGCCTTGACTGTTTCCTTGCTCATAGTGTTTTTCTTCTTGTTGGTTTACCTGTCCCGCCATGTCTTCCGGGGACCGGACCCATGCCGACCCCTCGTGTGGGTTGGGAGCTTCCGCCGCCGGAGTGGAGGCAGACTCCCTGATTGCAGTGGCCTGTTGTGTGGCCGGACTGCTGTGGTTGGGATGCCGTGGGCAGGGTAAAATAGAACCAAGACTCACGCTCCCCTCCCCCGTTTTATGTGTGGGGGGAGACCGTCCGATTCCAAGGAGGCCCGGCATTGGCGCCGCAACCGATCCTTGGTGCGGGCGGTGGTAGAGAAAAAGCGCCGGAAATTACCGACGCAATCCCAATGCCTTGATCACTTTCTGATAACGATCATTCTCCGTCCGCGCGAGGTAATCGAGCAGCTTGCGACGACGGGCCACCAACTTGAGGAGGCCGCGACGGGTCGAATGATCTTTCTTGTGCATGCCGAGATGCTCGGTCAGATGCAAAATGCGGTAAGAAAGACGGGCTACCTGCACGTCTGCGCTGCCAGTGTCTTTCTCGTGAAGCTGGAGATTGTCCAGCGCTGTGGTTGCTTCGCTCATGGTCTGTTCTTTGCGGCGCCTTGCCGCCGTTGAATATCCTTGTGGTATGGAGGGGTGCAGCAAATCACAAGAAGACTGCTTTGCAACCGAAAATTGCTCGAATCCCCCCTGCTTTTCTGTGCCCGCGGACTCAGGGAACCGCGGATTCGAATTGCAACCGACCAGCTTCATCCCCCGAGATGAGGGTTTTTCCGTCAAGGCTGACCGCGACCTGAAGAGGCAATCCTCCTTCGCTTTGATGGGTGGAAAGTTTGCGCCCCGCATCGGACCATAGGGTGAAACGACCATCCCTCCCAGCGCTCAGCAATTCGCCTTTGGGGCCGAAGGTGAGGGCCAGCACACCATTGGCAAGCTTCCCATACTGTCCGGGAGGCCGATCCGGCGGGTGGGCATTCGGCATCGTGACGGCGGGCCAGCCGTCTTTGGCGTCCCACCACACGATCAGGCCATCCTCGCCCCCGCTCGCCAGCATGCGGCTGTCGCTTCTCCAGGAGAGCGCCCGGACCGCGGCCTTGTGCTCGGCCAGAGTCAGGAGGATTCCCCCTCCGCGGGCATCCCACAAGTGGAGACCTCCCGCTCGGTCGGCGGTGGCCAATTTCTCCCCGTCGGGACTGAACGCCACTGCGGTGACCCAGTCAGTGTGCTTCGTGAGTTTGTAAATCTGGCGCCCTGTGGCGGTGTCGAACACCTTGACGATCTTCCCGGAGCCCCCCAAGGCCACGAGTTTTTGATCAGGACTGAGATCGGCCGCCAAAACCGCATCCGTCTCATCCCCGATCTGGGCGAGACGCTTTCCACTGGTGACATCATACAGCACGACACTGCCGGACTGCACGGGCTTGCCGCCGGCGACCATGAGGACATGACCGTCCCGGCTGAAGCGGATCACATTGGGCTGTCCTTCCGGAAACGGCAGGATGCCGACCGTTTCCCGACTGGCGGAGTCCACCAGCCGCACATGCTCCTGCCCGGCCACCGCCAGCAAGGGCGCCCGCGGACTTGCCGCAAGGGCGATCACCGGCAACGGCCGCCGGGAGGAGGGCACGGTGACCTTGGGCAGATCTCGGGGCATCGGCGGGGGGCCGTTGGCCAAATCCTGGACCGCTGGCTTGAAGCCGATATCCCGCGCCGCGACCATCGATTCGGAACCGCTGGATTCCCTCAAGCCGCCCTGGATCCAAACCCGCACCAGTTCGATTTGTTCTCTGGGCAGCGGTGGCTTCTTCGGAGGCATACGCTCGCCGTCATCCTCCGCCGTGATCGCTTCGAAAAGCAGTCCCGCACTGGCCCTGCCGGCCACGACGGCTTCCCCGCCGCTTCCGCCTTTCATCACTCCGGCAAAGGTCGAGAGATTGAGATCGGCTTTCTGCTCGTCCTCCCCGTGGCATTTCAGGCAATGCTCACGGAAAAGAGGCCGGATCTGGTCGTTGTAGGTGACGACAGTCTCCGCAGCCGCGGACCGGCCGGCAACTGCCAGGATCAGGCAAAGGGTGGATCGGCGCACGTCAGTCAGTGGTTGAAGAGAAATTCAGTAGAATTGAGCAGTCCCCAGAAAAGATCTTCGTAGACTTTCCGGTCCCGGGTGGCACCGCCGACCAAAGTGAGCATTTTTTCGAGTTCGCCCTCCGTTGGCTTTCTCGACAAGGCGCGGATGTAGAGTTCTTCGATGATCGCCTGGGGAGTGGCCTTGGCGTTGAGGAGTTGCAGGACGACCTTTCCCGTCCCGATCTGGGATGCCACTGTGTCACCGGCGACGAGATGCAGCGCCTGGGACAGGGTGGGTTCCGGTTTGGTTTCGCAGACGCAAACACCTGCCCGCCCGGAGCGGCCGAACGTTTCGAAAAAGGGGTCCCCCACATTGGGGCGGGTCGTGTCGCCCGGCGTGCGGGGATAGTGTTCGATGGCCCGGATCCCGCTGGGAAAATACTGGAAACTTCTCGCCCCACCCGTTGCCTGGACGATCGAGTCCAGAAGCACGTCGGCGCGAAGGCGCCGCAACTGGGATCGGGAGAATTGGCGAGTGTCGCCCGCATTGGTGGCATTGGGACGGGCGGACAGCTGGTAGGTGCGCGAGGTGCAAATGTCGCGGATGAAGGAGCGCAGGTTGAAGCCTGAGTCCGCGAGATGCCGGGCCAGGGCATCCAGCAGAGGGCCGTTGGTGGGAGGATTGCTCA
Source organism: Verrucomicrobiales bacterium (assembly GCA_020852405.1). Taxonomy (GTDB): domain Bacteria; phylum Verrucomicrobiota; class Verrucomicrobiia; order Verrucomicrobiales; family DEV007; genus JACKQE01. The sequence goes on along the minus strand of JADZAX010000090.1, from coordinate 21,240 downwards.
CCCGCATGTCGTCGAGCGGCTCAACCAACCCCCTTCCCATGTGATGGGCCCAGATCCGGTTGGCAAGGTTGCGGGCGAACAGCGGATTGTCCTTGGCAGTGAGCCACTCCGCAAGAGCCTCCCGGGGGTCTTTTCCCGATGGCACCGGGGCCTCTCCCCCCAGCACGGTGGGAGGCATGGGCCTCTCATCGATGAGGTGCTTCGCCGGTGCGGCGGTGAGGTCATTGAACACATAGTATTCCCGTGGCTCGGCCCCCAACTTGCGGCGGATGCCGGTAAAAAAGCTGACCCAGCCGTAATAGTCATTCATCGTCCAACGATCAAACGGATGGTTGTGGCATTCCGCGCATTGGATGCGAACCCCGGTGAAGAGTTGGGAAATGTCCGCGGCGAGGTTTTTGGGCGTCACCTTCACATCGTGCACCAGCATGGTGTACAGATTGGAAGGACCACTGGTCAGATTGCTGCCGGTTCCGGTGATCTGGTCGGCGACAAACTGGTCGAGGGGGCGGTTCGCCGCCATTTGGTCGTGGATCCATTCGTAGTAAACATCGGCCGCTTTCACATCGGTGGCACTGGGTGCGTAACCACCGCCCTTGACGCGAAGCATTTCCGCCCAAAGCGCGGTCCAGAGAGAGGTGAATCCGGGGTCCGCCAGCAAGCGGTCGATGAGGACACTCCGCTTGTCCTGGGAAGTGTCGCTCAGGAAGGCCCGGTGTGCCTCGACCGACGGCAGAGTTCCGGTCAGGTCGAGTGTCACTCGGCGAAGAAAGGTCTCGTCATCGCAGAGATCCGAAGGCAGCAGACGCAACAGTTGGAGGCGGCCGTTGACCAGTTCATCGATGTAGTTCACGGCCGGTGGGTCCGGCCAGTTGAATGCGGTATCCTTGGGCAACACGATGACCTCCGATCCGATGGTGAAACGGCTGAACCGGGCAAACACCGTGGTATCCCCGCGCCCGCCGGCTTTCACGACTCCCTGATCGTCAATGGTGGCGATGGCCGGATTGTTCGTCGCAAACAGCGCCAGACTGGAGACATCCCGCTCCGAACCATCCGAGTAGCGGGCCTTGACACTTGTCTTCTGAGCCGTGCTCTGGCCTTCAAAAATGATCCGGTCCGGGGACAGGGTGATCCCGACCGGCTCCGGGACATTGGCTTCATCGTCCGGGGCTCCGGCCTCGATCCATCGCAACAAAGTCTGGTAGTGCGGGGAATCTTTGGTGAAAAGTTCTCCCCCGGTGTGCGGCACTTTGCCGGTGGCTTTCAACAGGAGCAGGCTTTGTCCGGGCACCGCCAGATTGATCCGGCGGCCCACCATTTCCTCCTTGAGACGGAAGAGGTCGCCCTTCGGATCATAACCAAACAGGGAAAGCATGAACCCGTCTTTTCCCCGGGCGGAGCCATGACAGGTTCCCTGATTGCAGCCAGATCGAAAAAATACCGGCATGACGTCGCGGCGGAAACTCGGGGTTTCCTCCGAACGCGACAGAATCGGAATCAGCAGGAGGCAAAGCAGCAATCGCATGGAACAGGAATTCATGGGAACAGCAGGAAAGAGGGCTTCATTCCTTCGCGGCAGGCCCCTTCACCGGAGGGTCGACACGGAGAATACCCCTCCCGGTCCGCTGTCGGATGGTCTGGCCTTTTTCGATGAAAGTGATCTCGCAGCCCAATTCCTTGTATTGCCCCAGCAGAGCCTCGTCTGACGCGCTGATGTCGAATACCAACAGCGCCGCATCCGATGGGAGCGGTAACGCCCCTTTCACAGTGACGCCTTTGGGCAACCCCAGGAGCGTGGCTTCGGCGGTGCCGGCAAAAGGCTTCTTGTGTTGCACTTCCCAAATCACCTGGGCCGATTCCCCTCGTCGTCCCGCGGAAGGTTTGTTTTGCAGAGCCAGGTAGGGCTCGGCGATGGTCAGATCGATGAAACCGGATGACACCCGGGTTCTGCCAGCCCCGAGATAGTAAGATCCACCGGTAGTCGTGGCAGTGACCGCGATCTTCCATGTCTCCGGCACGGCCGATCCCGTCGCGGTGAGACGCAGGTGGCTTTCACTCTGCCCGGCCGGCAGTGTCACCGTGGGCTCCCCCTCCACGCCGGGAGGCAACCAGTCGCATTGAAACTCAACCGGTCCATCAAAGCCCGCTTTACGGACCACCTTGATGGGCAGGGACAATTCCCCGTTTTGGGAAAGAGGAATCGCCGGTTGTCCAACCTCGATGTTGAAGGGAGCAGCTCCGGTGACGGCCAGCGCATAATGGTCAACGGTGAAGGAATGCCAGGCATGGCCTCCGGAATGGCCCAAAAATGAAAAGGACTGCTGGGACCGGCTCACCAACGGACGCCCGTCCACCGCGCGACAGGCCAGCGTGATGAGAGTGGCCTGGGGCGGCGTGGAGGCCGCCGCGGTGAACAGCACCGGCACCTGCCGTTGTCCAACCCGGATGCGTGGTGCCACCATGGTCACCCCCTCGGGCAGCCCCCCGGCAACCAATTCAAGTTCGCCTTTGTAGCCGTTGCCCGGTCCATCGGCCAGATTCACATTGACCGTCCAACGCCCGCCCTGTGGCACAGCAATACTGGTGAGACGGGGGCATTCCACCATGTCGATGACCCGGGCCTGGATGAAGGTGCTTACTTCGTCGGCCACCGGGTCGATCTCGATGCGGTAGACCGACATCGCGCTGCCCAGTCCCCGCATGTCGGAAATGCCGAGCAGATAGTCGCCGTCCTCCTTGGGTTCCCAGATCACCGCCGGATCCATCAGTTCTTTCCGTTGGATCTGGCGGCTCACGGCATAGAGGCCACGGTCCTCCAGGGTGGCGTCATCGGCTTCCAATTCCGGAGTTTCAGCTTCCGGACGTCCTAGCGTGAGGCGGGGATCGAGGGGCGTGCCCAACGATCTGGCAAAAACGCGGACCCTCCAGCGCTCGCCTTTTTTCACGGTGAGCCGGTAGCGGTCCGTTTCCCCGGGGCGGGCAATGATGCCGTTCAAGGCCGCAGGGAGAACCGCCACCAGAGTCGGATCCACGCTCCCGTTCTCCAGGACATTGTCGCATTCACTGACGCGCAGCGGCAGGGGCGAAGGCCCTCCTCCGATCCAATCGAAATCCCCGTCATCCGAGGGCAGGGCCACCTCCATTGGCCGGTCGCCGGAGGCCCCTCCCAGCAACGTGGTCTGCAGAGTCGTCCCTGCTTTCCCGCCAGCGGGATAGACCGCCAGGGGTCGCTGAAAATCGCCAATGTGGGCCAGGTAATAGCAGCGGTCACCGGTCTTGAAGACCCGTTGTTTGACCTCCACTCGGTATTCCCCGTCCCGTGGCAGCACCGTTGAGAGGATGGGATCCTGGATGTGGGCCGCGCTGTCATCGTTCCGGGCGATTTCCCGTCCCCCGTCATCGAGCACCCGCAGCATCAGGTCGAATTCCGATTCGGCATAGAATTTGTCCGTCAGCCGCACCGAATCGACCTCGACAGACAGAGCTTGCCCGGCTTTGCCATGCAGGCGGTAGACGTCGACATCCCCCACCTTGTTGCTGTCCATGCGCCCCAGAACCGAGACATTCAGCGCCACCGGCTGGTCTTCGGCCGTTTCTTCGACAATGGGAAAACGGGTCACCGCAAACGTTGCCAGGGTCGTCAATTCGGTGGTGGTCCGGACTTTGAACGGATGCAGTCCGAGAGGGCAATCCGGAGCCAATTCAAAGCGGCAGACCACCTTGTCCTCCACCCAGCCCCCGTGAATCGTGCTCCGGGGCTCCGGCAGGGACGGGGCGACTTTCAGGGAGGTGCACCGGATGCCGGTCCGGAAAAAGAGCACTTCCTGGGCTTCTTTGAGAAAGGTCCCCTCAAGCGTCACCTCGACCGTGGTCCCCTGTTGGCCGGCCCGGGGAGTGACCCACTCGATGTGGTGGACCATCGGCCCGGCCAGCACCGGACAGGCCTCTCCGAAGAGCATCAGGAAAGGAATGATCCGTCGCATGAGTCAGGCCACAATCTTCTGCACCACATTGCCGCCCTTCACAATCTCGATCGGTCGAGTCCCCCCGAAGGCCATCAATTCCTCGTTGGAATCGATTCCCAATTGATGGTAGGCCGTGCAAAGGAAATCCTCCAGCTTGACCTCGTCTCGGGCCGGTTCTGCAGAGGTGGCGTCGGACGCTCCATAGATCTGCCCCCGGGTGATGCCGCCACCGGCGAGCATCATCGAGTAGACCCTAGCCCAGTGATCGCGGCCGTTGCTCGTGTTCACTTTGGGAGTGCGGCCGAACTCCGAGGTCACCATGACCAGCGTGCTGTCGAGCAGGCCGCGCTGATCGAGATCGGTGACCAGTCCGCTGATGGCATGGTCCAGCGCCGGCATCTGCTCGGTGCAGGTCCCTTTGATGTCCACATGGGAATCCCAGGACCCGTAGGTCACGGTGACGAAGCGGACCCCGGCCTCGACAAGACGCCGAGCCAGCAGAAGCCGCTCGCCCACCGCCGCCGGAGCATTCTGCTTCAACTTGTAATCACGTCCGTAGAGATCCCGCATGGCATCCGTCTCCCCGTTCAAGGAAAACGCATTCCTCGCAGCGTCGGAAGTCAGCAGGGTGTAGGCGCTGCGGTAAAATTCATCCATCGTGTTCAGCTTGTCCGTGTCCGCCTCCAATGCCCGCAGAGTGGATTCCACGATCTCCCGGGCGGATTTGCGGCGGTCAAACTGCTCCAACGACATGCCGTCGGGCAGGCTGAAATCGCGAACCTTGAACTCCCCGCCGCCCCCCGGGTCGGCATTGAGTTGGAAAGCCCCGTACTTGCTGCTGAGGAACCCCGTGCCACCCGCAAACCCATTCGAATTGGGGATCGCCACGTAAGGGGGCATTTGGCGGCGCGATCCGAACAGATGCGACACCACCGCCCCCATCTGTGGGTAGTCGATCACCGTCGTGGGAATGTATCCGGTGAACAAATGGTAGGTCGCCTGCTGATGGTCGGGAATTTTCCCCACCACCGACCGCACCACCGTGATCTTGTCGGCCACTTTGGCGAGGCGCGGCAGATTCTCGCTGAAAATTTCCCCGGTGTTCGTCTTTGCCACTTCGAAGGCCCCCCGGTATTCCGCGGGAGCTTCCGGCTTGGGATCCCAGGACTCCTGCTGGGCCATCCCTCCCGGCAGATGGAGGTGGATGATGCTTTTGGCCTTGCCCTCCTTGAAAAAACCCGGCTCGATGGCGGCGCGGGCTTCCCACCGCAACAGATCGGCCATGCTGAGACCGAGGGCTCCACAAAATCCGACCCGGATCGCATCCCTCCGTCCACAATTGCCAAGGCGGTGACCGGCGCAGCCCGAAGAAAGAGAGTTTGGCGTCATGGAGGGAAGGAATTCTGGACGCCCACAGTCCATCGCGGCCGCAGCGTCGTCAAGGGACGCGGACCAGTTTCCTCGTCGCCATTGGTTGGCGGTTCAGAGGATCTACGGGGGAGGATACGGCGCGGTCCTGCCACCAGTCCCCTGACGGGAGAGCCCTTTCGAGTGCAGGGCCTTGAACAGGGAAGCCACAGATTTCAGGACCGTTCAGCGACAAAAAGCTGCGTCCAGGGGCCACTGCTGACATTGAAATAAATGCGCCGCCCATCCGCACTGAAAACGGGATGGGGATGCGAGACCCGCCAGGACTCGGCACCGTGCGAATTGTCGAAGCGGTGCAGGACGATCTGACCGGTGCCTTTGACATCACTGAGGACAATGCCCCATTCTTTGCTGCCACCTCCGAAGCCGGCCATCAGGCTGTCGGTGACCACCAACGTGCCTTCCTCATTGGTCGAGGGATGGTCCCCGCTGACATCGCGCAGCGGAGTCACCGGGGCGGGTCTCCCTTCCGCGGCCGCCTTGGCCCGGGCGGCTTTGGTCGACATTCCGGGATTCTGAGTGACCCGTCCGTCGTTGCTGTCGATCGTCGTGAAGTGAACTTCCGTGATGTGACGCGAGTCCGCCTGCCAGGATGGATGTCCCCATTTTTGACTCATGAAGAGAAACCTTTTCTCAGACAGGCTGTAACAAATCAAGCCCTGCCGGGCGCTCGCCTTGGCACTGCGCGGATCCTCCCCGGTGGCCAGCGCCATTTTAAAAAAGACTCGGTTCAGATCCGGGCTCAGAATGGGAAAGAAGATCGAAGGACGCTGGTCACCGAAAGTCTTCTGAAACCAGTCGGGGTAGGCCTGCCGGAGCGCGGCCACGGTCACCGGGGTCCGCCTTGCTCCGGTCACCACATTGATCAGATCCAGATCGGGATGCGCCCCGGGTTTCCAGTGCGGACTGTAGAGAGGGACCTCATCGGCATCTGGACGCCCCCATCCCGCGAGTTGCCCCCGCGCGAGCAGACGCTCTTTCATCGTCTCGAGATCCACACACCAGGTGCACCATTCTCCCTCCCGTTCGCCATGATAGACGACGCGTGCGCCCTGGGAAACCCACTGCTGACAGGCCACCCGGTGGGCGTCCTCGGCGGTGAGGTTGGTCGCGAGAACCTTCTCGTCTCCACTCTGACGGTCCCGGATCGTGACGTCCCCACGGTGGCCATCTCTGGCGGTCGATGTGAAAAACAACACATACCGGCCGTCGGGACTCTCCGGACAGGTGTTGAAGTAGGAATGAATCGTGTGCCTGCCGTCCTGAGGCGCGACTGCACGGATCGTCACGCCACTGCGCCAAGCCGCCAGAGGATCCTCACTGGTCTGGGCGTGGATGTCAGTGGCCATCGCTCCACCAGTGAGCAGGATGATTGAGAGAGGTGCTTTCATGATTCCAGTCCTTAGGCAGAGAGACGGAGGTGATCACTCCTCGCTCCCAAGGTGGTTTTTAGGTGAAAACTTCTTCTGCGGCAAATCAAAAACAGAAACCAAAATTGCTTCCACCGCCCCCGCTTCTGGCATTTCCGGAACATCCATAGCTCCGGAAAGGATCAAGCTTCCCACATAAACGTGTTGCTCCCGATCCTGCGGTCCGCTTAGATGGCGTAGGGGAAAATCGAGGGACTTCAGGATCCGGGTTCCCTCCCCCTGGACCATGAAACCCTACCAGACCAGCAAACGGTTTCGGATCTTCGACATCGGAGTGCCTTCCGGGATGCCCGCGTTTGATGCGAAACACATCCGGCTCTGCAATGCGGCGGCCCTGATTGCCAGCACCGCCGCTCTGGCCTTTTTCTTTTGGGAAATCCCGCTGATCACCGATTGGGGACACACCACCCGGGGGGAGGCCACCTTAATCCTGGCGCGCGGATTGTCCGTGCTGCCGTTCCTCATTCCGGTCTGGCTGAACCACCGTGGCCGCTATGACACCGCGCGGTGGTGCCTGGTGGTGTGGAATTGCCTGCTCATCGTAGAAATGGGCTGGATCTTCGGTGGCCTGGCCCCAAGTCACCTCTTTTTGGTGATTCTGGGATTTATCCTGCCATCCTTGTTCCCCCCCGGCAAAGAGGCCCACCTCCTCTGGGCGACATTGCTCACCGTCCTGACTTTCACCGCCTTTCTGATCCTCCGCACCTGGCACGAGCCCCTCGTTCCGGTGCATCGATCCGGGGTCCGACTCGCCATGGAGCTGGCAGTGACCGGCGGCTGCCTGATCTTGGCCTTTCTGGCGGGAAAAGTGGTTCGCGACACGACCTGGAGGGCGGAATGCATGGCCGTCTATGAGAAAGACCGAGCCGATCGACTGCTCCTCAACATCCTGCCCCCCAGTGTGGCCACCCGGCTCATGGATGACCCCTCCACGATCGCCGATGGCTTTCATGAAGTGACGGTCCTCTTTGCGGATTTGGTGGGCTTCACTCCCATGGCCGAATCTCTCACCCCACGGGAGATCGTTCAGATGATGGATGACGTGTTCACCCGGTTCGATGCCCTCGTGGAAGCCTATGGTCTGGAGAAAATCAAGACCATTGGCGACGCCTACATGCTGGCCGGTGGACTGCCGCTGCCGGATCCCCGCCATGCCTCGAAAGTGGCGGCCATCGCCTTGGACATGCAGGAAACCATCGCCTCCATCCAATGTCCCGACGGCCAGTCCCTCCAACTCCGGATCGGCATCGCCACGGGCCCGGTCGTCGCGGGCGTGATCGGCCGGAAAAAGTTCCTTTACGATCTTTGGGGAGACACCGTGAACACCGCGAGCCGCCTCGAATCCTCATGCCTGCCCGGGCGCATCCAAGTGGAAGCAACCACCCGTGAACAGCTGGGAACCTGCTTTGTCCTTGAAGAGCGGGGAATGATTCAGATGAAAGGCAAGGGGGAGCTGAGAACCTGGTTTCTCAATGGCAAAAGCGAACCCAATTGAAGTTCACTTCCCAGAAAAGGGAGATCCCCAAGCTCACAGCCTATCTGGCCCTTCAGTTTTGGAGGGCGAGAGGATAAAAAAATCTCCCCACTGGCCCCAAAGACAAGCTTTGGGGCAGACCAGTGACCGGGGGACCTGCGGCCGGACAAGGCCAACAGCTTGATCAGGTTACTATTGGGGAGATGCTGGAGCCGCGGGCGCGGCGCCTGGTGCGCCGACAGGGGCAGCGGCGGCAGGAGCGGCCGGGGCGGCGGCGACATGGAAGGGAGCCTTGGCCCCTTTGGCGCCGCGGAAAATGTGGAGACCATCCGGAGTGGAGCCAAGATAGTCCCAGCCTTCTTTGGCAAATTTGTCGAGGGCGAGCGGCAGCCCTTCGTAGCGGGCTTCGGAGGGGTCTTTGAAGGTCATTGGCGAGCCTTCCTTGACGCCGCGCTTTTCAGCAATGGCATTGACCAGAATGTTGCCGAATTCCAGGCTGTTATAGACAGCATACTGACTGCCGCCGGTTTTGCCGCCGCCGACAATGCCGAAGGAGGCGAGCAGATTCACCACCAGGAGAAGCAGGATGACGATCAGAAGAGGGCTGGATTTCATAGTGTGTCGGTTTCGGGGGGTATTTTCCATGGATCAGAAGGGGACAGGTTTACCATTTTGGCCATTCATGGTAAAGATAAAAAACCTCGCTCCCATGCCGGATGGGGTGCATTTTCCCACAACGTCCCCTCATCACCACCCCTCCCCATTCCATGAAGGCCAGCTCCCGCTCCACTCGCCGCCACTTTTTCCGCTCCGCCACCCTGACCGGAGCCGGACTGGCAGCGGCATCCCTCCACCAGCGTCTCGGAGCCGCCGAGGAAGCCCAGGCCACCGCCGGCGTGGCCGGCAAGATCCGCCATTCCGCCTGCAAATGGTGCTATCCCGACGTGTCCTTGGACGATCTTTGCGCCTCAGGGAAGGCATTCGGACTCTCCTCGGTGGATCTTCTCCAACCCGCCGATTTTCCCACCTTGAAAAAGCATGGCTTGGTCTGTGCGATGGTCGCCAATCCCACCGCCCAGGGTCCGGACGGCAAAGAAGTCGGGGGAATTCCCCGCGCCTTCAACCGGTTGGAGCACCACGACGCGCTAATTGCGGCCTATGAAACCCAGATTTCCGCGGTGGCGGAGGCCGGGTTAACCAACCTGATCTGTTTTTCGGGAAACCGGGACGGCTTGGACGACGAAACCGGAATGAAACACTGTGCCACCGGTCTGAAGCGGCTCATGAAATTCGCCGAAGCCAAGAAGGTCACGCTCTGCATGGAACTGCTCAACAGCAAGGTCAACCACCCGGACTACATGTGCGACCACACCGAATGGGGCGCCGCGCTTTGCCAAACGGTGGGTTCGGAGCGGTTCAAGCTGCTTTATGACATCTACCACATGCAGATCATGGAGGGAGACGTCATCGCCACGCTGCAGAAACACCAGTCCTGCATCGCCCACTACCACACCGGGGGAGTGCCGGGACGCCACGAGATCGACGAGACCCAGGAGTTGCAGTATCCGGCCATCATGCGAGCCATCGTGGCGACCGGCTACACGGGACACGTTGCCCAGGAATTCATCCCTGCCAAACCGGACAAGCTCGGTTCCCTCAAGCAGGCGATTGGCATCTGCACGGTGTGAGCTTGCTAACCTATCTCAACCAACGGACGCGGCCTTCTGCTTTTGGCCTTTCCTGCGGGGTGGGCCAGGGGTTGCCGCCCTGAAGGGGTTCGTGGGTCCCTTCAAAACCAGCCGTCTCGAAGGGAAACCAACGTTCCCATCGTTGGGATCACGTCCTTTTCCGGGGAGGACGACGCGATGAACCACTGCGGCTGCCCGTTCCGGAATTCCTGCTGCCGGCCCCGGGTTTCCGATAACCGGATTCTTCCCGGCGTGCCGCCCCCCTCGCTGATCCACCGTCGGAAGCGGAACGCCCCGGGGCTGGCCGGGCCCTCCTTTGGGCCTCGGCATCCTCCCTCGCGGGAGCTGTGGCGCGATCACTGACCTGGGTGACTTTGGCGAGATCCGATTTGCCGAGAACCTTGTACTGCCCCTGGGCCAATCCCAGCCCCTGGAGATTGCCGATCCGGACACGCTCCAGCTCGCGGACTTTGTAGCCGAGGGCGGCGAACATGCGCCGCACCTGCCGGTTGTATCCCTGGGCCAGCACCATGGTCAGACACGCGGGAGCCTTGGGATGCTGCCGCACCACCACCGCACGGGCCAGGCCTTCGGCCAAATGAACGCCCTTGATGAGCCGGTGGATCAGTTTCGGATCAAAGTCCCGGTCCAACCGGACTTCATATTCTTTTTCCACCGAGTGGCTCGGATGGGTCAGAGTCTGGTGCAGGGCTCCGGAGTTGGTGAAGAGCAGCAGTCCCTTGGTCTCCAAATCGAGACGCCCCACATAGTTGAGCGTTTTGAATTCCTCGGGCAGCAGTTCGTAGACGAGGCGTTGCTTGGTCAGTCCGCTGCGGGAGCAGAGATACCCTTTCGGTTTGTAGATTACCAAAGTCACCTCCTCAGCAGGCCGAACCGTGCGGCCGTCAACGCGGATGTCATCCCCCGGCCGAACCCGGACCCCGAGTGACTGGGCAATATCGCCATTCACGGTGACGCGGCCCTCGGTGATGAAATCCTCGCATTTGCGGCGGGCCCCCAGTCCGCAGGAAGCGAGGTATTTGTTGAGCCGGAGGCCGGCAGCGCCGGAGGGAGAGGAGGGACGGGATTTCATGGCATGACACCGACGGACGGAAACATTGATCGCCGCGGAACAAAGAAACCGCAAGGTGGAAGCGTCATCATGACACTCCTCCTGCGGTCGTAAAATGACAGCGGAACGTTTGGGGCAGGGTCTGAATCTGCCTCACGGATCCGGGCCGGGAATCAGGCGTCCGGCTTGGTCTTGGGGAGACCGAGCGGACTCCGCCCTTCCTCCCAGAGACCGCGCTTTTGGAGGGTTTTGACACGTTCAAAACGCTTCAAAACGCTCCGTTTGGAACCGACGGACTTGGACCCTTTGAGGCTGGGATGCTGGGACATGACAAAAAATGGGTGTTCGGGATGCGAAAAAAGGCCCGCAACGGGGAGCGCGGAAACTAGGGCCATTGCGCAAACGGCGCAAGCTTTTTTTCAGTCTTCCTCCGACCAGGCATGGATGGTGATGCCTTTGGACCGGCAGAGGGACGCCACTCGGTCTCCTTCAAGGAGAAGGGTTTTGCCCGCTTCGATGATGAGCACGGCGACACCGGCGTCGGCGGCGTTCTCCACGGTTGCGGGACCGACGACGGGCACATCAAAGCGGAAATCCTGGTCCGGCTTGGAGACTTTGATCATCATGGCATCGCCTTTTCCGAGTTTTCCCCCGCGGCGCATCGCTTCGTTAGTGCCCTCGAAGGCCTCCACGGCGAGAACGGTTCCATTTTTGACGACCACGGTCTGCCCGATGTCGAGCCGGCTCGTCTCTTTGGCAATCCGGAAACCATAGGCGGCATCCTCCCATTGGCGCTTTTTCAAGCCGGGACCGCAGACGGGACCGGGTGGAGGAAGCAGATCCTCAAGAAAGGTCGTGGCCGGCAGGAGGGTGATTTTTTCAGAGTCCAGTTCCTCCCCGATCGCCCCGAAGAGCGATTCCGCATTGCGCTGTTTGAGGCGTGCCAGCATCCGCAGAGTGCGGAGATCGGGCCGCAGGTCGAAGAGGTTTTTGGGGGCGATCTGGCCCGCCATGACCACCCGGTCGATTCCTTCCCGATGAAAAAAGCGAATCATCCGGCTCAGTTGGCCGACGCGGAACCATTCGGTGGCGTCACCGAGCGAAGCCAGAGCAGGATCGGTCTCGCCATGGAACGCCGCGATAGAGAGCCGGGCCACCCGTTCTCGCCGGGCGGCGCGGGCAAAGGCCAAAGGATAGGCCCCGCTGCCGGCAATGAGGCCCATGCCGGCCTGCTGGTGGTCGTGCGGCGCCATGCAGGCTCTCAACCCTTGAATTTGCCGAACTTGCGGAATTTCTCGTAACGGAGCTGGAGGAGTTCGTCCAGTCCGATGGCATCCAGCTCGGCGAGATGACGGCGGAGCACCGTCTTCAGTGTCGCGGAGGCCGCCACGTGATCGCGGTGAGCCCCGCCAATCGGCTCCGGAATGACTTCATCAATGATGTCCAGCTCTTTCAAATCCGTCGCGGTGATGCGCAGGGTGTTGGCCGCCTCGGGGGCGTGCTTGCGGTCTTTCCAGAGGATGGCCGCGCAGCCTTCAGGGCTGATGACGGAGTAGTAGGCATTCTCCAGCATGAGAACGCGGTCGGCCACTCCGATGCCGAGAGCCCCGCCGGAGCCGCCTTCACCGATGACGATGGCCACGATGGGCACCCGCATGGTCATCATTTCCCGGAGGTTGAAGGCGATGGCCTCGGCGATGTTGCGCTCTTCCGCCCCGATGCCGGGATAAGCCCCCGGGGTATCAATCAAGGCCACGATGGCGGCGCCAAATTTTTCCCCCATCCGCATGAGCCGGAGTGCTTTGCGGTAGCCTTCGGGATGCGCGCTGCCAAAATTGCGCAAGAGATTGTCTTTCGTGTTGCGGCCTTTCTGCTGGCCGACCACGACACAGCGGCGTCCTTCCAGATCCGCGAATCCGCCAGGCATCGACTGGTCGTCACCAATGTGGCGGTCCCCGTGGAGTTCCAGGAAATCACCGAAGCAACGGCTCACGTAGTCCAACGTGTAAGGACGCTGTGGATGGCGGGCGATCTGAACCCGCTGCCAGGCAGTGAGATTCCGGTAGGTCTGCTCCTTGGTGCGGGTGATTTTTTCTTCGATCTTCCGGATCTCCGAATCCATGTCGATGTTCTTGCTCGACGACAGTTCACGGAGATCGACCAACTGGCGTTCCAGCTCAAAGATCGGTTTTTCGAAGTCCAATGGTTCGGTGTTCACAGCGGATGAAATTCAGGGGAAAACGTGGAAAGAGGAGCGGTTGAATGTGGCGAACAGGGAGCCACGGGTCAATTGATGAATTTCAGAGGAATGTCACCCCGTACGATGGTGAATAGCTCGTCCATATCGGCCGGATCCATCAGCACCCCGACGGGCGCTTCGGTTTCACGGGGTGTCGCGGCGGCATTTTTGTCGACTTTCTGGCTCCGGTCCTTGGCGACCGGCTCGGCCCGCAGTCCGGGCGTTTCATAAGCCCGGATCATCAAACCGAGCTTGCCCGACTTGAGCCATTTTTTAGCCTGCAGGTATTCCACTTGGGTGAAATTCACCGAACGGTCCCCATACCAAGCTACTTTCTCCGTCACCGTGGTCGACACGGGTGGTTTGACCGAATGGGGAACGTTGAGCTCGACAATAGGATACTCTTTGACCAGCCTGCCCTTGCTTTCCACCCGGAGCGCTTTGTCACTGGCATCGACCACCACCGTGAAATCCAGATCGGACACCGTGAGCCGGTCTCCCGGATGAATTACTGGGCTGGTGTTCGCATTGGCACGGAGAATATAATCCACCGTGCATTTGTTTCTGCGGGCAATGCTGACGAGGGCATCCCCCGACTTCACGACATATTCCGTCTTGCCTTCCATCGGTATGCCGGAGAGGAGCAGGTCCAGGTTGATCTCCCCGATGATGCGCTTGGCTTCCGCCACGGTTTTGCTTTCCGGGAAAAATTTCAGCAAATAATACAGGCGGTCCCGAGCCCCGAGGAGTTCCCCCTCCTTCACCAAGGCCATGGCGGCGTCGAACTCCCGCTTGCCAAGGTCGGGCAGTTCTATGTCCGGGCCTCCTTTTCGGTGTTTCCGCTCGTCGATCTTGGTCACGACGATCTGCTGCGGTTTCACCACCTTCTCCCAAAAATAAGCGACCGCGATGACCCCGGCGGCGAGGGTCGCAAGAGCAAAAAAGGCAAGAATGAGGCGGAAGCGGGCCATGCAAAGATTATTATAGCGCAGATTCCGCGCGGGCCAAGGGCCAACACGAGGTCGCGCGTCAGAGCAGTCCCCGGCGGCGGAAATCGAACAAATTCACCCCCTGGCTGCGCAGAATCATTTCGGTGGTGAACTTGAGGAGGCAGATTTCCCAGGCATCGTCGACCCCGCAAATGACGGCACTGAGGGGATTTCCCCGGTCCCGGATGTCGCCCACGACCCGATCACAGACGGTCTCCATCGATTCATGAACAATGCTTTCGGAGACGGAACTGCGGGCAAAATTGAAACCGTATTTGAGGATCGCAATGTCTTTGCCATGGATTTTGAGCCAGTCGCGGAACGCATCGGCCTGCTCGCCGAAGCCCTCGAAGAGCAACTCCTCCATGCCTTCCGGTCGGAGAATGCGCGGCCGTTCGGCGGAAATACGCCCCTCCCGGATCCTCACCTGGTCGGCGTGGTCCATGAGCTCGGAGATGAGATGAAACTCGAAACTCGTCGTGCCAAAGGTGTCGATCATCCGATCCGGCTCGTGAATGACCCGGGTCATTTCGAGGGCATATTGAATGTCATCGGGCTTGTGCATGGGATTCAGTGGGATGAGGAGGAAAACTCCCGGGTCCAAGCCTAGGGCAGGATGCGCACTATCGAAACTCGTATTTCGCGGATCCGGACTGGCGTCGGCCGGAGAGACCAGTCAGGGAGACTCATTCGCCCAATACCGCCAGCGCCTGAGTGAACGCGGCACGCAACTCGTCATATTCCCGAGTCACCGGGAACTGGGGAAATTCATCGATCACGTTCTGCGGCGGACGGAACAGGATGCCCCGGTCGGCCTCCGCCAGCATCGTCGTGTCGTTGTAGGAGTCGCCGGCGGCCACCACTTTGAAATTCAGTTGGTGGAAGGCCTTGACGGCCTCGCGTTTCTGGTCCGGCTGGCGCAGGTGGTAGTCCGCAATCCGTCCGGAGCCATCAATGCTGAGCTTGTGGCAGAACAGGGTCGGTTGTCCGAGTTGGCGCATCAAGGGAGCGGCGAACTCATAAAAAGTGTCCGACAAAATGATGACCTGAAAGCGGTCCTTGAGCCAGGCAAGAAACTCCACCGCTCCTTCCAGGGGCCGCATTTCACCGATGACATCCTGGAACTCGGAGATGCCGATCCCGTGCTCGTCAAGGATCCGAAGACGCTGGCGCATCAGCACATCATAATCGGGGATCTCGCGGGTCGTGGCACGCAGGGCATTGATACCGGTGCGCTCGGCGACACCGATCCAGATTTCAGGGACGAGCACGCCTTCCAAATCGAGACAGGCTAGAAACATGGCAGAAAAGAATGGGCCTCCTCCGGAGCCTGGGGTCCCGGCGGAATGGGCTGACAGGGTGGAAAGTGAAAGATTGGGCCGTGAGCATCGCCGGATTCCGGCAATTCTCCAGCATTTTTCATGCACTCCCCTTCCGAGCCGTGATTCCCGGTGAACTCTTTGTCACAAAGCCCGGTGGCGGTTGTCACAGGGCACCCTCTTGGATAGGGTCACATTCAATCCAAGCCCACTTTCCTCATGAACCCGACCACCAACGACTCCGATTCATCCGCCGCTCCCGAAAGCAACGGCCCCTTCCTCCCCTTTGCGGAACTCCTCCCGGGATCCCATTCCCGCCGCGACTTTGTCCGCCGCGGCGCCGCCTGCATGGCGATGGGCTTTTTTGCCGAGCGGCTCGCCGCCGACAACCCGGCGCCGACCGGGACCAAGGATCTGCCCTTCCATTTCAAAGGAGTGCCGATCAGCACCAAGGACACGGTCATGGTCCCTGAGGGATACGTGGCCGAGGTCGTTTACGGTTGGGGAGATCCCGTCAATGGCCAAGGTCCGGCATTTCTGCGTGGAGCCGCCAACACGGCCGAAGAACAGGCCCTCCAAGCGGGCATGGGCCATGACGGCATGCAGTGGTTCCCCTGGCCCGGGGATGACGAGGCGCGTTCGGACCGCGGGCTCCTGGTGATGAATCATGAATACACCGATCAGGGTCTGCTGTTCCCCGATGGGCTGGAGCCGATGACCAAAGAAAAGGTCGCCAAATGCCAGGCCGCGCACGGCGTTTCTGTGGTCGCGATGGCTTTCCAAGACGGAAGCTGGAAAGTCGTGCCCTCCCCTTGGTCCCGGCGCATCACGGCCACCACCCCGATGAAGCTCACCGGTCCGGCGGCCGGCAGCAGGCATCTCATTTCCCCAACCGATCCCGATGGGGACACCGCCCTGGGGACCTTCAACAACTGCGCCAGCGGGAAGACCCCCTGGGGAACCTACCTTGCCTGTGAGGAAAATTTCCACAACTACTGCGGCACGGAAGCCCCCGACTTCGCTCCCACCATGGAACAGCGGCGCTATGGTCTCAGTGCTCCGGGAGGACAGAGTGAAGAGGAACCCAAGCGCAGCCTTTATCAATGGTGGAAACACGACGAGCGCTTCGATCTGGCGAAGCATCCCGGGGAAGCTTACCGTTGCGGCTATGTCGTGGAAATCGATCCGACCGACCCTGGCGCCACCCCGCGCAAACACACGGCTCTGGGCCGGTTCAAGCACGAGAATGCCGCGGTCACTCTGAGTCAGGACCAGCAGGTCGTGATTTATCTCGGGGACGACGAAAAGAACGAATACATTTACAAATTCGTCAGCAGTGACCGGTATGATCCCTCCAACCGGAACGGCAATCTGAAACTCCTGGAAAACGGCACCCTGCATGTTGCCCGTTTTCTCCCCGGAGGAAGGGGCGAATGGATTCCTCTGATTCAGGGTGGGCACGGATTGACCCAGGAGAATGGTTTTGCAAAGCAGGAAGACATCGCCGTCCACACCCGCCAGGCAGCAGACCGGGCGGGGGCCACGATGATGGACCGACCGGAATGGATTTCCGTCCACCCGCATTCCAAGGAAGTGTATGTGACCCTGACCAACAACAGCCTACGAGGGAAGCAGGAACCCTCCGTCAATCCGATCGACGGCTCCGCCACCGCAGGCAAATCCCAGCCACCGGTCGATGCGGCCAATCCAAGGAAAAACAATGTCTACGGCCACATTCTGAAATGGGCGGAAGACGGTGGAGATGCGGCGGCGGCGGCCTTCACCTGGGACCGGTTCCTCCTCGCTGGAGATCCCGGTCTGGACTCTCCGGAGACGACGGAGAAGGTGGATATCATCGGCGACCCGTTCGGGAGCCCGGACGGACTCACGTTCGATCCCCGCGGCATCCTGTGGATCCAGACGGACGTCTCCACCAAGACACTCAACAAGAAAGAATACGCCAACCTCGGGAACAACATGATGCTGGCAGCCGATCCCGTCACCAAGACCGTGCGGCGTTTTCTGACCGGCCCCAAGGGATGTGAAATTACCGGGCTGACTTTCACCCCGGATTTGAAGACGATGTTCGTCAACATCCAGCATCCGGGAGAGCCATCCACCGATGTGAGTGACAACACCCAGCCAACGGCCGTGAGCCAATGGCCCGACATGGCCGCCGGGGACCGCCCGCGCCCCGCCACCGTTGCGATTTCCCGCAAAGATGGAGGTCTCATCGGAATGTGACCACCATCTCCCCCCCGGCCCCTTTGCCCCGTCCATGGGGCCTTGGAATTTGACCATCGGCCCCCCGTGCGTCCTGGCAGGAAAAAGTTCCTGCAGGTTCCCCGACAAAAGTCTGTTGACATTTCCTCCGCCCTTCCTACATTCCCGGCTCGCTTTCTCCTTCCGGACGCTTCCGTCAAACTGAAGCATCCCAACCGGCCACAGATGCCGGTATCCGCGAGTCCGGAGACCGCGAAGCCTTCCTTCCAGACCATGAAAACCTTTTCCGCAAAAGCCGAAACAATTGACCGCAAATGGTGGGTCATCGACGCCAAGGACCAAGTCCTCGGCCAGGTGGCTGTCGCCGCCGCCCGCCTCCTCCGCGGCAAGCACAAGGCCATTTTCACTTCCCATGTGGATTGCGGGGACTTCGTCGTCGTCATCAACGCCGACAAAGTGCGCCTGACCGGCAAGAAGGAAACGGACAAGGTCTACACCAGTTTCTCCGGTTATGTCGGTGGACCCAAATCCGAAAGCCCGCAAAAAGTGCGCGCCCGCCATCCGGAACTCCTTGTGGAGCGTGCCGTCCGTGGCATGATTCCCCACAACAGCCTGGGTCGCAGCATTTACACCAAGCTGAAAGTCTACGCCGGGGAATCACATCCTCACGAGGCCCAGCAGCCCGAAGCGTTCGCCCTCAGCCAACGCGGTTCCAAAGGGGACTGAGTCTTAACCTTTATCTGTCACCCAGACCACTGCCATCATGAGCGAATCCCCCTACGTTGCCACCGCCACCGGTCGCCGCAAGACCGCCGTCGCGCGGGTCCTGATCAAGCCGGGCACCGGTGAGATCACCATCAACGGCCGGACTTTTGAAGAGTATTTCCCCACTCTGACCCTTCAAAACCAAGTCATCCAGCCTTTCCAGATTGCCCAAGCCGGCAACAAATACGACACCATCGTTTCTACGCGGGGTGGCGGTGTTGTCGGTCAGGTCGGTGCGGTTCGACTCGGCATCGCCCGGGCTCTGCTGCAAACCGATCCCGAACTGAGGAAACCCCTGAAAGTCCAAGGTCTCCTGACCCGCGACAGCCGTAAGAAGGAACGTAAAAAGCCCGGCCAGCCCGGAGCCCGGAAACGCTTCCAGTTCTCCAAGCGCTGATACCAGCCCCGAGTCTTCAACCTTTTGGAAACCTGCCGCCGGAGAAATCCTGCGGCATTTTTCTTGCCCCATACTCCCGCCTGCCGGATGGAGGGTTCCGTCGTTGGCCCCCCTCAACCACTCCAAAATCGTTGCCCTTCAGAAAAAGGCCAAAATCAGGTCTCTCCCGGCTCTGGGACATGACTCCCCTGCTCTCCGGTGGTGGAAGCCTTGGGAGTCGGGCGGCTTGCATGTTTCGGGGAGCGCCTTATCATCACTCCCTTGCCCGGACATGCCCGATCTCTACCCATTGCTGCGCCCGTTGCTGTTCCGCCTCGATGCCGAACGAGCCCATCATCTCACCCTCAGCCTGCTGAAATGGTCCGCCTCCGTCGGGTTGAACCGACTGGCCTTCCCCCCCCCTCCTGCGGGGAAGCAGACTCCGGTGACGGTCATGGGCCTGACCTTCCCCAACCGCGTGGGTTTGGCCGCCGGCCTCGACAAGACCGGAGAATGCGTCGCGGCATTGGGAGCGCTCGGATTCGGCCACATTGAAGTCGGCACGGTGACTCCACGCCCCCAGGCGGGAAATCCACGCCCCAGATTGTTCCGCCTCGTTGAGGAAGAAGCCATCATCAACCGCATGGGATTCAACAATCCCGGAGTCAGCGCCCTGGTCGCCAACGTGGAGCGGTCCCGTCGCGGGTTCCACGGCATCCTTGGCATCAACATCGGCAAAAACAAAGACACCCCGAACGAATCAGCCGCCGATGACTATGTGCAATGCCTTCGGGCCGTCCATGCCACGGCGGACTATGTCACGGTGAATCTCTCCTCCCCGAACACTCCGGGATTGCGGGATCTCCAGGGCGCGACCGACTGCCGATCGTTGATTCTGAAGCTTCAGGAGGAGCGGCAGATTCTTGCGAACGCGCAGGGAGGCCGCCGGGTTCCGTTGGCACTGAAGATCGCTCCCGATCTGCCAGCCGAATCCCTCCGGGAACTCGCGGAGGTTTTCAATGAAACCCGGCTCGATGCGGTGATCGCGACCAACACCACGCTGGACCGGACCCTGGTGAAGGGGCATCCCCGTGCGGAGGAAGCGGGCGGCCTGAGCGGGCGGCCATTGACCCGACGGGCCACCGAAACTATCGCGCGGCTCCGGGAACGGTTGGATCCTTCAATTCCCATCATCGGGGTCGGTGGCATCTCCTGCGTTGCCGATGCGGAGGAAAAACTCGCCGCAGGCGCCAGTCTCGTGCAGATCTATAGCAGCCTGATCTTTCGCGGGCCGAAGCTGGTGGCGGAACTGGCCGCGCTCTGAAACCAATCCCTTCCGGAGAGTCGGGATGGCGTAAAAAATAGTTCTCACGTCGCGGTATTCTCATGCGACAATGGGTTCTCTATGATCACGGAAGACCTCATCCGCCAACTCCCCAAGCCCATCCTCGACAAACTGGAAGGCCTCATCCGAAGGGTCAAAGGCCTGTTATTGGTGAAAGGGCTTTGCGCCACCCTGGCCGTGGCATTGGCCGCCATCCTGGCGATCATGGTGATCGACGCCACTCTGACGCTCTACTCAGGAACCGTCCGTTGGATCCTCACGCTGGCGGGACTTGTCGCGACGCTCGCCACGGCTTGGTTTTATCTGATCCGCCCCTTGTCGAAAAAACTTTCCCTTACGATCATCGCCCGCATCCTCGAAACGCGGCATCCGGATCTCCAAGAGCGCATTTCCTCCTCTGTGGAACTGCTCGCCACTCCCGGAGCGGCCGAAACAAAAGGCTCGAAAGCGCTCATCGCCAAGCTGGTGGAATCTGCCGTGACCGACGTCGGTCAGTTGGATCCGAAAATTGAGTTCCGAGCCAACCGGGCCTCCCGATTTGTCGCTTCCGCGGGCGTGGCCATCGCCATTCTCCTGGCAGCCTTTGCACTTTGGCCCAAAATCACCGGCACGCTGCTGGCCCGGGCGGTGCTCCCATTCCTCAATGTCGGAAATGCGTTCGCGGATTCGATTCAGGTCAATCCCGGCAGCACCAAAGTGCCGGTGGGGGCTCCGGTAACCATCGATGTGACCACCATCAACCCCCGCCTGCAGGAAATCGTTTCCGGCCCGCCGGCCGGCCTGCTGACGGTATCGATCATCGGGGCGATCTGGACGGCTTCTTCCGCCGTGGAGGGCATCCGCACGGTGCTGAACCGCGCCTACCGCGTGAGCAACCCGCCCGCCTATGCCTGGCGGCGGACGCTATCCATCCTGCAGTTCCTG